>CAZFGP010000009.1:0-51287 GCA_964518685.1 uncultured Terrimonas sp. | reverse complement strand
GCCAAAGCCCGTAAAACCCGAAATAGAAATTAAACAACCCGAAACTGATGGTTCCCGCCCAGCTTCAAAAAAGGATAACGAACTGATTATTTTTGGCGAGAGCAGCGACAGGATAGTATACACTCTGGCGAATTGTTGCAAGCCTATTCCGGGTGATGATGTGTTTGGCTTTGTAAGTACAGGGAAGGGATTGATCATTCATCGTACCAACTGCCCCAATGCTGCAAGGCTAATGTCGAATTTTGGCCACCGGATTGTAAAAACCAAGTGGGCAAAAAATAAGGAAATCTCCTTCCTTACCGGTGTAAAAATTGTGGGCTTGGATGATGTGGGGGTAATTCATAAAATCACCAACCTGATTTCGGGCGAATTGAAGGTGAATATTGCGGCGCTCACCGTGGAAGCAAAGGAAGGGCTCTTTGAAGGTAATATCAAACTCTTTGTTCACGATAAGGAAGAATTGGATCATCTGGTAGAACGACTCAAGAAACTACCGGGTATAGAGGCGGTGGAAAGATATGATACAGATGTGGTTTAAATAGTATGATTTCACACCCATGCCATCTTGTAAACACCTGCTAAATTTGACTTCACCCATAATCATAAGTGGAGATAAAAAATAATTTGACTGTCTTTCCCATTACGTAATTCAATCATAATTACCTCCAGATGAAAAAGTTCGTATTCAACCGCCGACAATTTATAACAGAGAGTTCAAAAGTGTTGGCTGTTCTGCCTCTGCTCCAAACATTACCCGGAGGATTTCCCTCTCCTCTCAAAAAACAACCCAGGATTAAATTTTCGGTTATAAGTATCAATCACGGGCATATTTATGGTATGGTGGAGTCTATGACCAGGGGTGGCGGTGAACTGGTATCCGTTTATGCCAAAGAACCGGAATTACTGTCCGCTTTTTCTAAAAGATATCCCTATGTAAGAGTTGCCCGGAGTGAAGCAGAAATTCTGGAAGATCCCGCCATTCAATTAATATTGAGTTCGGGCATACCGGTGGAGCGCGCTCCCTTAGGCATTAAAGTGATGCAACACGGTAAAGATTTTCTGACAGACAAGCCGGGAATAACCAGCCTGAAACAAATGGCTCAGGTGAGAAGGATACAAAAAGAGACTCAACGGTTATTCACCATTTTTGTTGAACGCTGCGAAAGTCCAACTATTCTGAAAGCAGGTGAACTTATCCGTGATGGAGCCATTGGAAAGGTTATTCAAACCATTGGATTGGGACCCCATCGGATGAATCCTCAATCCAGACCAAAATGGTTTTTCGATAAAAAATATTTTGGGGGAATCATCACCGATCTGGCTTCTCATCAATTTGATCAGTTCGTTTATTTTACAGGATCGCAGCATGCCGAAATCGTTGCAGCGCAAACAGGTAATATCCAACACCCCCAGTATCCGCTTATTGAAGATTTTGGTGATGTAATGGTCAAAGGAGACAAAGGAACGGGATATATGCGTGTTGACTGGTTTACCCCAGGGGGCATAAAAACCTTTGGCGATGGCAGGGTGACCATTTTAGGTACAGAAGGATATATAGAGATGAGGAAGACGATTGATTTGGCGGGTCGTGAAGGCGGCAATCATCTGTTTTTGGTAAATCAAACGGAGACCCGGTATATCCATTGCAACAATATTCCTTTTTCGTTCGGACAATTATATATAAATGATGTGCTCAATCGTACTGAAACGGCGATTAAACAGGAGGAAGTATTTCTTGCTGCAGAATTAGGTGTAAAGGCGCAGGCGAAGGCAGGAACCCTGTTGCTAAAGGGTTAAAGTCAGGGAATCAAATCCTTTAACAATTAGTGTATCCGTCATGTTCAGGTTAATCCTGTGAGATAATAAATGCCAATCACCGCAAAAACGGCAATGGTTTTTATAATGGTCATGGCAAAAATATCTCCATACGACTGACGATGAGTTAATCCGGTTATAGCCAATAGCGTGATTACAGCGCCATTATGAGGCAGGGTATCCATACCGCCGCTTGCCATGGCTGCAATCCGATGCAATACTTCACGGCCAATGCCCAGTTCTTCCGCTTTGGTAATATAGGTTTCTGCCATTGCGGCCAATGCTATACTCATCCCGCCGGAAGCAGAGCCGGTGATGCCAGACAGGGTAGTGGTGGTAACCGCTTCATTGATAAGGGGATCCTGAATCACCGAAGACAACTTATTATTGATGCTCGTAAAACCCGGAAGCGATGCAATTACTCCTCCAAAGCCATATTCGGAAGCCGTATTCAGCGTTGCCAGTAAGGCCCCGCCAACAGATAGTTGCAGTCCGGTTTTAATATTGGTTTTTATCTGTTTAAAAGCAAAGACGATAACTGATGCAATCCCTATGAGTAATGCACCTTCCACCGCCCACACCGCCGTTAACTTTGAAATGTCAATCGGAGCAAGTCCCTTAAGGCCTATTGCCGCAAAATCAAAGGTTTTACTGGCAAGCCCCGATATCCATACGGTAAACAAGGCATTGCAAACGGCTACCAAAATTAATGGAAGAACAGCCAACCACACCTGTGGCAATTTCGCTGCTTCTGAATCATCGGGTTCATTGATATGTCCTTTGCCATATCCCTCTCCGGCCAATACTGCTTTCTTACGTCGCCAGTTGAGGTACATCATGCCTGCTCCAAAAACAATCACGCTTCCTATAACACCCAACCAGGGAGCGGCCCAGGTATCTGTATTGAAAAAAGTAGTGGGAATAATATTTTGGATCTGAGGCGATCCGGGCAAGGCATCCATCGTAAAGGTAAAAGCGCCTAATGCTATAGTGCCCGGAATCAGCCTTTTAGGAATATTGGTGGCTTTAAACAACTCGGACGCAAAGGGATACAAAGCAAAGGCTACTACAAAAAGGGATACACCGCCATAGGTAAGCACGGCCCCCGTGAAGACAATCACAAAGATGGCTTTGTTTTCACCGAAGACTTTTATAATGGAACGGGCAATAGATTTCGCAAAACCAGATAATTCAATGACCTTACCAAAGACCGCGCCTAATAGAAATACCGGGAAATAAAGTTTGACGAAGCCCGATAATTTTTCCATGAATATACCGGAAAAGAAAGCAGGCACCCAGGAAGGATTGGTTAGCAGTACGGCCAATAAAGCCGCCACCGGCGCAAACAAAATAACACTAAACCCCCGGTAAGCGACCAGCATCAAAAACACCAAAGGCAGGACAACGATTATTATATCCATTTACTTTTTGGCTTTCACCTTTTTCCGCTCTGCAGTTATCTTCATCACCCCACTTTCTTCGCTGCTTGCGGTACCCGTTAGTTTATCATCTTTTTGCTGAAGCTTTATGATTACGGAATTCCCTTCTACATATATTTTGAACTGGATCTGAGTTTTTTCCACCTTTATTTCCTGAGCGGTAAAGGTCTGAGAAGCCGCTATCACTTTAGCGGTCCATTTGTTATCCGTCCTTTTCAGTTCTATGATACCGTTCTGGTATTCGTAAGGCGCTTCGGCGGCTCTGTATTCGTAAATCCCTTCCATGCCTGCCGGGGGAGTTGACGGTGTATTCAACGCCAGTGCGGGCAGAGTATAAACCATAAAAGCGCCGAAGAGAAAAAAAATTGTTTTCATGACTGTTTGTTTAAAATTTCCTTCAAACCTACAAAAACGTCCTGAACATACCACAGCAATGGACCAGACAACACGTAATCTATCTAATATCCAATATAATTTTCAATTTACTATTCAAATCCTCCATCTCGATCTGATCAAGTCTTCCTAACAGCCCTTTGGAAAGAAATCTGTCTATTGTAGCGATTTTTCCTATTCTAACTATAGATTCCTTTTTAAGTCCATTAGTCCCGGAGGGTTGAAGAAATAAATCAGTTTTTTCTTTCCATTCAATTTAAGTCGTAATAAAGCAAACCGTTAAATCTTCTGTTGTTTCAATGAGCACAACAGCAGGTCTGAATTTACTCCCTTTCAAATTGGTGAAAGGAAAGGAGATCAGAACAATGTCACCTTTAGCCATTATAAACTTCCTTTAGGTCTTCCATAGTGTATAACTCTTCCTCTTTGTTTAGAAAATCAAAGGCCTGACTTTCTTCGGTCATTTTCTGAATCCCTTTGGTTAACAGACTTTCTTCAAATTGTCTGAAAATAAAAGAAATAAAATTTGATATTTCCTTGACTTTATCATCGGGTAACTGATTCAGTTTGCTGATCGTCTGTTTTATGATAGCCTCTTTTGTCATAAAAACGTTTCCTTCAAACTTACAAAAATTCTCCTGAACTATACAGTTGGAAATTCCCCGGAAAGCCGGAAAGTGATCAATTGTATTTATGGCATCTTCACTAACTTCAACTGCCTCAGATCCAGGAGCGCTCCTTTCCCAAAATCAGACTTGGAACGAAACACAAATTTCTGAAGTCCGGGTTCAAGCTCCATCGTGCCTATTGCCGTTGTTCTGTAGGTTTCCCAGGAACCGGATTTTTCTACAGTACCGGTAAGCTGCTTCTTTCCTGTTTCCACCACAAATGGCTTACCCGCCTCCTTGTCGTCTACAGACCATTCTAACAAAACGGTATATTTTCCTTTCTGCTCAACAGCAACCTCCCATTCCACCCGGTCTTTTCCGGTGAACCAGCCAAACGCTTCCCACTCGGGCATATACTTAATATCCGGCCCTATAGCCTTTCCTCTTTCCGCTGATAAAATCAGGATACCTTCTTCATTTGCCACCACTTTTGAAGGCCTGTTAACGGAAGGCGCATCATCTGTTATTTTACTCCTTAGATTCCCCTGGAGATAGTCTATCACCGATTCTTTCAAATCATTTTCAGCAGAAGTAGTATATGGGCATACGGTTTCAATTTCATAACCTCCATATTTAAACTGATAGGCAGGAGGAAAGTATCCCAGCCACCCATTCGTGTAGCCGTAATAGAAAGTATAGGCGTAGGGAGAACGATCCCGGATTTCATTGGAGATTTCACAAAACAATTCCACCGGCAAACTCCATATTGCAATATCGCTATTGATCTTCAGAAACCGCACAGGGAGCCGGATCAGATTCTTACCATCACTTGTTTGCCGGCTATAAGCCGCCATATCAGCCGGCCAGCCCAGGCCTTCCTTTCTGGGCGTTTCTACCGTCAGCTTTCCCGCAAACAACTGTACTTTATCAATGTTGGTTAAAATGGATTTATTTGCTTCCAGAATCCTATCGCCTAATAACACCCGAAACTGAGACAAATGTGCAGATTGCGGATTGGGATAAGTACTGTAAATGGGTGCCATATTTCCCGCCGCCCCATTAATGAACAGCATCGGAGCGCCTAATTTCTTCTCCACATATTCCGCAACAATTCCCGGAACATCAGCGCTAATCTTAAGATTTGGCGACCCTAATGCAGTACCATGGATAGCATAATTTGAAATGAGCACCAAAGGTGTTCCATCTTCTTTATCAATCCTTATAAGTCCGATCCTTCTGTCGGTTGGTCCATCGGGATCCATCCCCAAAGAAGCTTTCCCATTTACGTCTATAGCCCGCCGGTTCATATTGGCATTGGCATGTCCCCAACCCACACCCATTTTAGCTTTCACCAATTGTTTTTCTGCCTGCTCTACTCCTTCAAGAATTTTTTGTTCCACAAAAGCAGTGTATGCCGAATCCACCGCATGCTTATACCGTTCCCCCATAAATACCTCCGGCAGGCCTGGTACACCCACCTCCGGTGCAGAATGCGTATGCGTAACGGACCACCAGAAATTTTCGGGCGCAATACCGAACTTTCGTAATAAAAGTGAGGCCATATGGTCATATTCGGAAGGAGCAATTACGCAGATATCGGTGGACACCAGGCAAAAGCGATTGATACCATCATCTAACAATACAATACGATGAAAAATACGATCATGAATACCATCCGACTGCCGGGCATTGTAGCCCAGGAGCATTTTTGGTTGATCCGGTGTGATATCAATCTTTACCACCGCAGCCCGGAAAATCCCAGGAGATTGGGTTACATTAGGATTTGTAAAGGAGTTTGAAAAAACTACCGGCACGGTGAGTAAACTCAAAACAGCTATTCCAGCTATTAATAAGAATGTTTTGGTTTTGCATTGTGCTGTAAAATGCCGGACAATGTGAGTTTTTGAGTGTTGCATACTTATTCTTTTATCAATTATAATTATAAAAGGCGTCCTTAATTCTGTCTCAAAAAAGCAATGAGATCGGCCATTGCTTCTTTACTGATATTTTTTTCCAGTCCCGCAGGCATGGCAGATACGCTCAGGGATTGCAATGATTTAATATCCTGACGACTAATGGTTTTTTCAAAATTGCCAATGTTTTTAATGGTGATGGCCGAAGGTGTTTCTGCAGCAATGATGCCCTGGATGGTTTCTCCATTATTTAAAATAATATCCCAAAGATCAAAACCGGCCATAATAGAAAGATTCGGATCCAGAATATTAGCCAGGATATCTTCCTTCTTCCAGTTGCGAATAGTGGAAAGATCTGGTCCAAATGCAACTCCGTTCTCTCCCTTTACCTGGTGACAAACTGCACAATTTTGCATGAATACCGCTTTCCCTTTTTCCGGATCACCTTTCTGATCAAGCGCTGCCTGGTATTCCTTACTAATCTTCTTTGCCTCTTCAGCATTTTTAGTAAACACGGCTCTGGCCCGTTCCCGCAACTGATTATCCGAAACCTGCATCAAACTGATACTGGTCCAAAAGCTTACATGGTTAGCAGGGATTTTATTCTCTTCCATTGCGTTAATCAGTACCCTCATCCTTGCAGTATCGGTCATGAATACCCGAATAGCCGCATCTCTGATCTCTTTGGTAAATCCCGACCAATGATCCGTTAAATACGCACAGACAGCGGTACCCGGAATTTGATTTAATATGCGTAATGCCGCTAATTTCACAATGGGCTGCTCCTGTGGTGTAAGCAAACCTTCCAGCATGGACCGGTAGTCTGCCGGATTACCAAAAGAAAGAAATTCAATAGCGTCCGCTCTTTTGGAATCGGAAGCCGTGGTATCCTTCACAAGAGCCACCGCCCTGCTGATTGCGGAAGACCGCAATGCATCATTACTAATCTTTGAGGCCTGTAAAAATTGTAACGCAGACTTTCTTAACCCATCCACCGGGTTGTCGAAAAACGTTTTGAGCAACAACTGCTGATCGGCTTCACTAATAGTTAGCTTACCAGACCGGTTTTGCAGCCCCTGGGCTAAACCCCTGAGCATTGGCGTTTGGGATTCCTTTTCGTGTGAAGAAACCGGTTGTATGGCTCTTTGAATAAGACGATGAACAACAGGCTCATCCGCCGTAGCTGCCATGATCCCGGTAAGTCGTTGTACCATAGTAGCATAGGCAGACCCATCGGGTTTGTATTTTGCCAGCATCAAGTTAAGCATCGTATTGGCGTCTAATGAGCCGGCCGACAGTGCTGCTGTTTGAAACCATTTATTTTCCATATCTTCAAACAACAGGTGGTTACGCGTTTCAGCTGCCTGGGGTGAACTAATATCTCCCAGGGTGAGCAGAAGCTGAAAGCGCACCTTCATATCTTTATCATTTTGTAAAGATAACAGCGCCGTGCCTAAAGAAGGATCATCCTGCAGATGCAGTTCCGCGAGCTTTATGGCATTTTCTCTAATACCGGCTACCGAATCCTTCATGGCATTTTTAATCAATGCCGGCTGCAACACCTGCATTCCTTCCAGGGTCCACAATGCATGTAAGCGTCCCATTTCGGAATGACTTTCCGAAGCCAGTTTTTCTAATGCGGGGATAGCATTTTTATCCGCCCTGTCTACAAGCAGTCGCTGGGCATTGATACGCCACCAGCCGTTGGCATTATTCAATTCTTTCACCAACTCCTCAGCAGATGAGTCTCCAAGTTTCAACCCTTTCATCCAATCTGCCTTTTTTCCTCCTACGCGCGAAACACGAAAAATCCTCCCTTTGTCTTTGCCATCATACAGATCTCCGGCTGCTATGGCTTCATCAGACATCCACTCCGGGGACTCTATTACTCTGCGGTAATAATCGAGAATATACAATGCTCCATCAGGCCCCACATACATATTTACCGGCCGCGACCAGGCATCGGTGGAAGTAAAGAACTCTTTATCAGGAAATACGCGACTGGCCACATAACTAACTCCACTGTCTCTCAGCACATCTACATGCACTAAGTTGCTGACAGGTTCTGCCACAAAAGTGGCGTTAGGATAGGGCAAGGGAAAATCTTCTGCCAGGTAGGCTGTAAGGCCCGAGCCGGAGGTCATTGTTCCTACATCCGTAAATATCTGCCGGTCGGGGTTGGGGGTTGTAGGATATACCTCAGGGGCATTGAGGTGATCCGACATCGAATAATCGGGATCAACCGGAGGAAGCTGGGGGTTACGCTTCAGATAACGTTCTGCAATCACCTCCTGATATCCCTGATTGGAATTATTGCTGCCAAACCAATGCCCCCACCGGTCAAAAGTATGCCCAAACTGGCAGCGGCTGGCCATTTCTTCTAATTGGTATTGGTCGGGGCGGAAACGAACCGATTTTCCGCTGGCATTCTTTGGCAATCTTATCTGATCTGGTTTAGCCGGATAATAAATTTCTGTGCCTTCATCTCCAAACTCTTCCCCATAGTCTCTTGATTTCACAATTCCTTCATGAGCTGCGTAGATCCAGTTGTCGAGTGCGTATATCGGGTTATTCAGATTATGTTGCGGGTTGGTTAAGGCAAAGCCGGTCAGCACCGTATCCATGATATCGGCTTTACCGTCATTGTCTGAATCCTCGAGGTAATAAATATTAGGAGAATCCGTTACCAGGAAACCTTTTTTCCAACGCTGGATACCATTAGGCAACATAAGTCCTTCTTTAAAAATCGTTCGTTTATCCATGATCCCGTCTCCATTTGTATCGGATAACATGACGATTTTTCCACTGCCGCTTTTATCTAAGGGATACCCATGCATTTCCACTACATACATCCGGCCGTATTCGTCTATTTCCATATCCACGGGATCTGTAACCAACGGCTCTGCAGCAATCATCTCCACTTTAAATCCATCGGGCACCTGTATGGTGGCGAGTGCATCTTCGGCTTTGACAAAACCGGAAGACAGATCAGAGGAGTTTTGTTTACAACTAAACGATGCTAACAAGATAAAAAATAAAGGATACCTTAAACTCCTGTTCAATACATTTGACATAATAAACACTAATATTTAAAACCTTGGGTTAACGAACAATAATAAATCTATTTTCTTTTTCCCTTCCGGGTTCGTATTTGTGGCGCCGGTATCCTTCCCTGAAGATAATCAACAACGGCTTCGGTCAGATCACCCTGAGCTGCCGGGGTGAACGGAGAAACCACCTCCACTTCATATCCTCCGTGTTGCCATTCAGATGCGGTTGGCAGATAGCCGAACCAACCATTGGTATATCCAAAATAAAAGGTATTGGAAAACGGAGAACGACTGCGCACTTCATTAGATACTTCACAAAATAATTCTATCGGCGCGCTCCAGATGGCAATGTCTTTATTGATCTTTAAGAAACGTACCGGCAAACGCACCAGAGTATCACCCGGGCTTTTGATCACCCTATATTTCTCCAGGTCAGCCGTCCAGGCTAATCCCGATTTTTTCGGCGTTTCCACTATAATCTCATCGGTGAGTAGTTTGATATTGTTCACCGGCGTTTTCATTTTTTCGAAAGCTGCGATGATCTTATCACCTAACAATACCCTGAACTCTCCCAGATGTCCTGCCCTCTCATTAGGATAAACACTATAGATCGGCGCCATATTTCCGGCAGCGCCATTGATATATAACATTGGCGCACCAATCTTTTCTTCCACGTATTGCGCCACGATCCCCGGAGCGTCGCCGCTGATCTTAAGATTAGCCCCGCTCATTACCGTGCCATGCATAGCATAATTTGCAATCAGGGCTATGGGGGTGCCATCCGGTTTATCAATACGCAACAGACCAATGCGCCTGTCTACAGCACCATCGGGATTCATTCCAAGAGAAGCTCTACCGTTTTCGTCAATAGCTCTGCGATTGATATTGGCCTGAGAAAAACCCCAGCCTACGCTGAGCCTTGCATCTGACCATTTATTCCTGGCTTCGGCTACGCCCGCTATCAGCTTCTGCTCTATCATTTCAGTATACGCTGCATCTACAGTATGTTTTATCCGGTTGTCCATATACACTCCGTATAATCCAAATTCCCCAAATTCCGGCGCAGAATGAGTATGGGTAACAGACCACCACACATTCAGAGGATTGATCCCAAAACGTTTTTGCAGCATAGCAACCACTTTATCGTATTCGGAAGGGGAATAAAGGCATACATCCGATGAGATGATATAAAATTGAGTGATACCATCATCAAGGGCTATAATCTTGTGATAAATCCGATCCAGAACTCCGTTAGACTGACGCTCCTGGTATCCCAGGAGGTATTGCGAATCAGCAGGCGTGATATCTATTTTTACTACGGAAGCTTTCAGTTGCGCTGATACGATCCCAGGAAAGGAAAAGGTAAGCAATGCAGCAATAAGAAACATAGCGATTGGCCGTTTCCCGTCAAATGCTTTTATAAGATTTTTATTCATGGTAGTAGATTTTCATTGCTTATAGATTAAAATTCTTTCTTAATAAATTAAAATCACATTTCGAATCCGAGGGGTAAAAAATTTAATACTCGTTTAGTTTATTTTTACTTTTCAGTTCCCCATGCAGATATCCCAAAACCGATTCTTTCACATTCTTTTCTGCATCCGGAGTGTAAGGACAAACCATATCCACTTCATAACCGCCATACTGCCATTCTTTTTCACTTGGTAAATAGCCCAGCCAGCCGTTGGTATATCCAAAGTGAAAGGTATACGGATAAGAAGACCGATCTCTGATTTCATTTGAAATTTCACAAAACAATTCCACCGGGAGGCTCCATATAGCAATATCCTCATTAATTCGTAAAAAATTTGCCGGAATTCTTACCAGGTCTTTTCCCTGTGATGTGGTTCGCGAATATTTCTTTAACTCATCCGTCCATTGCAAATTTTTCTTCCGCGGGGTTTCAATTATTAGCTGACCGATATAAAGCTTTACGGAATCCATTGGTTTGACCATACTTTTGCTGGCTTCAATAATCCTATCTCCCAAAAACACACATAATTGGTCCATTTCAGATTTCTTACTGCTGTATATTTTATTCTCAACACTATACAGCGGAGCAAGATTTCCTGCAGCGCCATTGATGAATAATAGCGGTGCGCCAATTTTACGTTCTACATAAGAGGACACTATCCCCGGCACATCTCCGCTAATTTTGAGATTGTCGGGTCCATAAACTGTTCCGTGAATCGGATAATTAGCCAGCAACGCAATAGTGCTGCCATCCAATCTATTCAGTCTTAACAAACCTATCCGCCGGTCAACAGGTCCTTCAGGATTCATTCCCAGTGAGGCTTTGCCATCTGAACCGATTGCACGACGATTAATATTTGCCTGAGAAAAACCCCAGCCGACTGTAAGTCTTGCAGGCTGTAACTTCTGAATAGCCTCTGTTACCCCTTCCAACAAAGTTGAATTAACAAATTCAGTGTACTGCAAGTCAATACTATGGTTAAAACGTTCCTTTAAAAAAACGCCTATCAAACCGGGGCTTCCCACCTCAGGAGCAGAATGCGTATGCGTAACCGCCCACCAAAAGTTGGATGCGGGTATTCCCAATCGCTGATTTAATAAAGATGCCGTATGATCATATTCAGCAGGAGAGAGGGCGCCTAAGTCGGAAGAAACGATAACAAACTTATTTTTTCCATCGTCTAATACTACAATTTTATGGTGAATACGATCCAACACTCCTACAGATTTCCTCGCTCCATAACCTAAAAGCATTTTAGGAGAGTCGGGTGTAATATCAACAGTAACCACCGCTGCTCTAAAATCGGCCAAGGCTTTTTTCGATGAAAACAAAAGGATTAAGCCAATGTTCAGAATAAAAAATTTAAGAAGGCCTCCCTTCCACCGCATTGTACTCATTCAATTATTCTTTTTACGGTACATAATTTCAACTAACATTTAGAATTATCTGTTTCTACTTTTTAACTTCCGTTTCTTTTCAGCAGATTGTTGAACGAAGCTATTAGATCTTAAGAATCCCATAACAGCAGTCGTTATATCTTTTTCCGCACTTTCAGTAAAAGGTGAAACGGTGTGCACTTCGTATCCTCCGTTTTCCCATGCTTTTAAGGTTGGCAAATAGCCCAGCCATCCGTTTGTATAACCAAAGTAAAAGGTGTACAAATAAGGAGATTGATCTCTGACATTATTAGATATCTCACAAAACAATTCCAATGGAGCGCTCCATATTGCTAAATCCGGATTAATCTTTAAAAACCGCACCGGCAGTTTCACCAAATCTCCTTTTCCTTCAGCCAATTTCTCAGTGTACTTCTTTAAATCGTCAGGCCATTTTGTAAGGCTCGCTCTCCTCGAAGTTTTCACCATAACTTCACCTGTTTCAAGATGTATTCTGTCCAGCACTTCACAGGAATTATCCAATGCTTCCAAAATCCTGTCTCCCAGTAATACCTTAAACTGATCCAGAAAATAGATTTTTTTCAGATTTGGGTCTGGCAAAGGGTACACACTATATATTGGCGCCATATTCCCTGCTGCACCGTTAATAAACAACAAAGGCGCACCTGTTTTCTGTTCAACATAATCAGCCACAATGCCCGCCACATCCCCACTGATTTCCAAATTTTGGGGGCCTAACGCGGTGGAGTGGATGGCATAATTAGCTACCGTTCCTAACAAGGAGCCGTCCGGTTTTTGGATTTTCAATAATCCTATCCTCCGGTCAACTGCTCCGTTAGGATTCATGCCAAAAGTAGCTCTTTGATCCGTTCCCCAGGTTCTTCTATTTATATTGGCTTCGGCATATCCCCATCCTACACTCAATACTGCAGACTCTAATTTTGTGATTGCTTCTCTAACTCCAATCAGCAGAGCAAGTTCTACAAAATTAGCATAGACTGTATCCACCTCGTGCTTATACCTGTCGTCCATAAAAGATTCCGGTAGTCCCGGGGGGCCTACCTCAGGAGCAGAGTGGGTATGTGTAGCCGACCACCAAAAATGCATAGGGGAAATTCCAGTTTTTTTCTGTAAAGACGAAGCCACTCTATCGTATTCGGAAGGAGATATTAAACAAATATCACTAGCTACCAATAAAAACCTGGATATCCCATCATCTAATAATAATATTCTCAGAAAGATTGAGTCAAGCACACCCTCCGACTTCCGGGCTGCATATCCTAATAATTGCTTAGATGTTTTTGGGGTGATATTTACTTTAACAATGGAAACTTTGAGCTGAGCTGAAACTTCATTGGGAAACGAAAAGATAAACAATGTACAACAAAGAAAAAGAAAGAATTTCCATTTTGTGTCCAATACTTTTAAGAGGGTTGTATTCATTGCGGTAGGTTTTTAAATGGATGCATCCTAATTCCTGGTTCTCGGTTTTTGAGATTCAAAAGAAATGTTTATCCTTGAAAATTTAAAATCATATTTTAATTTTTCAAGGATAGCTAAAAAATATATCCAACATGAAACGCCTTACAAACCACACTTCACGAGTCATTACCTGCACCATACCTGGCACCAACCACACCTCTCATTTTAAAGCATGGAAACCTTTTCGGTGTTCTTTTACGTAGCGGGCAATTTCACCCATTGGAGCAATCCATACGCCATTTGCCGGATCCTGAGCATACGCAATCAATTTCTTCAGCATTTCTACTCTTGTTGTTTGGTTACCGGAATCACCTACATCATGACCAGCGAGCACCAGCCATGCACCGCTTTTTTTTGCATTCTCCAGCAAAGGAAGGATTTGGTCGAAATCTTTATGATCCATTTCCATACCGGTAAGCTGGGCCAGGTCACAAAAGGAAGGATCATTGGGTGATTCATTGAGCCAGCCTCTGCCGGCAACAAATAATTCTGCTATCAGCGGCACATAACTTTGGGTATGGGTTCCTCTGCCCACAAAAGTTGAACCGCAGGGATAGGCAAAAACCGTTGATTTAACCGCAAACTGACTTTCAATCTGTTTGTTGGCGTCCTTCAACTCTGTTCTCATTTTATCCAGGGTATAATTTTCCAGGGCATTCTTTTTAGACCATGAAAAATTTCCGGAACAGGGATGATGCAGCGTATGATTACCAATTTCATGACCTTTAGCGCCCGCTTCTCTCCATTTGTCCAATCTTTTTTCTGCATTGGAAGGCACTATTACAAAGGTGGCCTTTACGCCATACTGGTCAAAAAGAGGCGTACCAACGTCTACCTGACTGTTGCGACCATCATCAAAACTCAGGGTAAGTCCGAATTTGATCCCTTCTGGCCAAGTGAATGACTTTTCCTGTGCAAAGCCCGGATGAATGCCGGATATAAGAAGAAACCATGCGGATAATGTCAATAATCGTTTTTTATTTATCATACTCTTTGTTTTATGTGTTTTTTTGATGAATGAGGCGGATTTCATTTTAAAAAATAATTCGTGAATCCTATCACTATCGGATCGTGGCGATTTTCTTTGGTTTTCGGTGGGTGGTGCTCTCTACCGATAGGAAAAGGTTAAGTTTAAACTCTTTTCTGACTATATACTGATAATACTTTTCTGAGATTATCGCCCAGGATCAATCTCTTCTCATCCGCACCGATTCTTGCGAAAAGTATTGGGCCTAAGCCCCAGCCGATCGGTAAATCCAACAAATCGGATCCAAACATTAACCGGTCTGCACCAACGACCTGAACCATTTCCTCACAGGCCCCTGGTGTTAACAAAGGACAGGAGCAAATAAACAAATTAGGATATTTCTTAAAAACATCCCTGTACTCTTTAAAGCGATAAGAATGTCCGGCAACAAAACAGGCATTGGGATATTTTGAAACAAGGGCTTCTATGTGCGCAGCCGAACCCCAATCGTGGTTAATAATAATTTGCCGGTGCTGATGTGCCCACTGGCAGGCCACTTCTAACAAATCGCCATCCACCGGATATCCGTGATAGGTTGGAATAAGTTTTATTCCTCTTAATCCCTTTTTATTGGTACGTTCCAGCTCCTTTACCATCTCCTCCTTCCCCCGTAAAGGATTGAGTAAGGTAAAGCCAACAAAAGAATCGGGATAGGTTTTAGCAGCCCCGGCTATAATATCATTGCCAAATTGTTCGTCACTATATACACCCGAAAAGCTAAACACACATACTTTATCTAAACCATAATGGTGCAAATCTGCTACTACTTTTTCCACTCTTGCATCAGGCACATGATAGTGTGCATTATGTTCTCCCAAATGACCATGAACATCATAAAAAGTCATTTTCTCCGGCCGGATACCTGTTCTTCCATAAGCCACAAATTCATCTGCCGGTTTTGAAAAATTTACTTTTATGTCTGGAACAGGAGTATTCCAACCCAATAACTTCCTGAGATTATCTCCGGCAATCTTCTTCTTGTCAGCATCATCAATCTGGGCAGTGGTGAGGTTAACCAGGGTCATGTGTTGTCCGTATTTTGGCCAACCCGAACCAAAAACCAATCGCTCAGCACCCCATCTTTCTGTTATATACTCAATGCCTCTGTGCAACCAATAGCCGCTTAGCTCCAGGTGAAGATTTTCACAACGATCAAAAGCCTTGTACAACAAACGTTGAGACCGTCTGATCCTTCCTTCACTAATCACCACCTGAAGTTTCGGCCATCTTCTGCACAAATCAATGATACCCTGCCAGTCTGTGGCATCAGCGCTTCCTCTTCCGTTTGCTTCCGAAGGATTAATAAAAACCGGTACATTACGTTTTGAAACCGACTCCATTAGCTGATCAATACTCCAATCAGACAGATTAAAAAAATATTGATTGGGGTAAAGCATCAATGCACGCACATCATGGCTTGCCATCTCCTTTACAAACTCGTCTGATGTTCTCCCCGTTTCTTCCAATACAGTAGGAAGTACCGACCAGGCCCGATGCAAACGGGGATGCCTATCTGTAGTTTTCAAAATTCGCCGGTTCCCGTCAAAGGGGTGGTTTTCCCTGCTCAAACTATCTACCACCATGGCTTCCGCAATACCATAATGGTTCATCTCACTCAGTAAATGATCCGCCGTATACAAATCGCCTGGACCCAGTTTCAAATGACGGCCAACCATGCAATGAGCATCAAAAACCTGCCAATCCGTCCGTTGTAATTGCATACCCCGTCCAGTCCCGTGGTCTTCCTGCAAACCATCGTCATTTTCCCGATTTGCATATACTCCTGAAGCAAACCCTACGGTTCCCAGTCCAGCCATTTTCAGAAATCGTCTTCTATTAAATTGGTCACTCATTTTTTCATTTATTACGGGTTACCAGGGTCGCACTGCTGTACATCCGTCATATCTGCCCGGAACCGGGTGGTATTCGAAAAACTTAGTTGTACCCACTTCGGAAGACAAATATGCAGCCACTATAGGGTCCTTCAATACTTTAAATTCCGGAAAAAGTTCATTCATT
The DNA here is from genome assembly GCA_964518685.1 of uncultured Terrimonas sp. Lineage (GTDB taxonomy): Bacteria > Bacteroidota > Bacteroidia > Chitinophagales > Chitinophagaceae > Agriterribacter. The sequence goes on along the minus strand of CAZFGP010000009.1, from coordinate 34,670 downwards.
TCTGAAACCAATTGCAACCGTTCTTCTTTATTACATTTCAGAAATCCGCGCCCAAAACGATCGTTGTATTTTTTATCCACTTCCGCAATGGTGTCTGCAAATGCTTTCTTATCCTTTTCTGAATAACAATCCTGAACAACAACCGCTATAAATTCTCCTACCTTAGCCGCTTTCGCTCCAGGACTATCCGTTGTTGGAATAATAATTTCACCCAGTTCATTGATCATTGCAATTCCGTCGGGAGTCAGGCCTTCCCGGAATAATACCGCTTCCTGAGTCTGGCAACCGTAACCGGTTAAAATGCCCAGGCTTATCGCTCCCACTGCTTTACCTCCATTAATAATAAAGGCTCTTCTTTGCATGGTTTAACTTTTAAATATTTCTACGATTTAATTCCTTTACTGCATAATCTACCGCCCGGGCGGTAAGTGCCATATAGGTAATGGAAGGACCGGGCGTGGTTCCCGAAGAACACATTGCTGACCCATCGGTAATAAATACATTAGGCACATCATGCATCTGATTCCAGCGATTCAACACGGAAGTTTTGGGGTCTTTGCCCATCCTCGCGGTGCCCGTTTCATGAATACATGCGCCCGGGATTTTATTCCTGTTATAGGTCTGAACATTTTTCAAGCCCCCGGCTTCCAGGATTTCCGCTGCGCTATTCATCATATCATCCACCATGTTCGCCTCGTTTTCTTTAAACTCACAGTCCACACAAATCACCGGCATCCCATACTTATCCTTCTTCGAATCGTGTAAGTACATCTTATTTTCATAATAGGGCAAATGCTCGGCCCATGCAGTAATAGCCATCGTCCAATGTTCAGCCGGTTTTTTCAAATTTTCTTTATACTCCCTGCCAAAGCCCGAGCTACCGCTTCTTCCCCTTCCAGCGCCTCCCTGATAGGTAAAACCCCGTACGTAATCTTTTCGCTCCGTGGCCTTATTAATATTTCTGAAACGCGGAACAAAAATGCCCGTTGGACGGCTGCCGAAAGTAAATTTATCCTCAAATCCCTCATAGGTACCCTGAGCGCCCATACCATAAGGCATGTCCATTAGATTATGTCCCACCTGTTCACTTGTATTTCCTAATCCATTGGGAAAAACTTCCGATTTAGAGTTGAGCAGGATTGCTGCACTATTTAATGAGGAGGCATTCAGGAAAATAATCTTTGCATAAAACTCATATTGCTGCATCGTATCAGCATCCACTACTCTCACCCCTGTTGCTCTTTTACTTTCTTTGTCATAATAAATCTCCTGAACCATAGAATAGGGTCGGAGGGTCATATTCCCGGTTCGGGCAGCGGCCGGCAGGGTTGCCGAATTACTGGAAAAATAGGCGCCAAAAGAACAGGCATGTCCGGCTCCGCAGCTACCCTTGTATTGACATTTTCCCCGGCCTTCTCCCATCTCCTGTGTATGGTTTGCCGTACGCCCGTGGATAATCATTCTTCCATCTGAAAATTTACCTTTGATTCGTTTTGCTACCACTTCTTCCACACAATTCATCGGCATGGGGGGCTGAAATTTGCTATCGGGCAAATGAGGCAAACCTTCCGCTGATCCGGAGATTCCAACGAAGGGCTCTACATAATCGTACCAGGGCGCAATATCTTCGTAACGGATGGGCCAGTCCACTCCAAAGCCGTCTTTTGCATTGGCTTCAAAATCCAAAAAACTTCTGCGATAACTTTGCCGGCCCCAAATTAAACTTCGTCCGCCCACCTGATATCCCCTGGCCCACTCGAAGGGTTTAATCTGGATATATGGGTTATCGGTATCGTTGACAAAATACTTCTTAGATCTTTCATTAAAATTATACACGCCACTTTGTATCGGACTGACTTTCCGGTCTTCGTTAGTAACTCTTCCGCGATGAGGTAATTCCCAATTGGGAACCATGTCATCATAATCCCTGATATGTTCCACATTGCGGCCCCGCTCAAGCACCAGGGTTTTTAATCCCTTTTCGCAGAGCTCTTTTGCCGCCCATCCGCCACTAATACCGGTGCCAATTACAATTGCATCATAATGATTGTTTGCCATGGATTATTCATTTTATAAACAGAGTGTGACACTGCTTCAAATATCGGAATATGATTTCGCTTTTTTATATGCACTTTTTCCCTCAATATCAACAGGTCCGCTGAATCCGGGTCCGCACGCGGCATTATAACCATAACTCGCTCCTGATTTATCGGGACTAACCCAAAAGGAGAATAAGCTGCCATTATTGAGATAAAATCTAAAACGAACTTTTTTGCCGGCTAATGAAGTAAGCTGATCATAATCTTTCCATTTTATCTGCCAGATGGTACTGTTTGTTGAAACCGGAATACAGTTTTCATATAAATACAAAGGATAAGGCGAATAATTTTCATCCAATACCTCAACTCTTAATTCTCCTTCGGCACAATCTGCATTAACAAAAAGATACCTTCCTTTAAAAGTTAGCACTTTGGTGGTTAGCGTTCCGCCTTCTATGCCTGCTGACATTGACGCAAATCCATCCCGTCGCAGCTTAGCAATACCCGTGCTGCCACGGGAATACATCCCATTTTCAAAAGGACTTGTACTCTTCTTAGATTCATCGCCTTCAAATCCGATATAATAAAACCAGAGTTCATCGCCAACAATATTACAAATGCCACCAACCGATTGTACATATCCACGGTCCCATTGACCTGGTTTTCTGGAAGAGGCTATAAATGCCTCTCTGTGCGGTCGGTCCCAATGAAATCCATCTCTGCTAAAGGCTAATTTAAGATCGGTAGTTTTTGGGGTCGCCTTTTCCATACAGTCTTCATTTGTTGGGCCCAGCCATATTTGATAATATCCCAACATTATACTCTCATAAGCATTGGCAGATAAATTGTAGAGTTCAGTTTTTATTCCAATATCGGGATCGGGTAAATCAAGTTTATCCGCACCCGTCCAAAAAACAGGTTCATTTGGTTTCCATGCAGCCCCCCTTAAAAAATCTGAATGCTCATGATATTTACGATCTCTTCCATTTTTTGAATAGGAGCGGATACTGTATATCCATTTTCTTCTGAAAGGATTATAAAATATTGTACTTCGGTCACCGCAAATACCGGTTTGTAAAGGTTTACTCCAATGAATACCATCCGAAGACACCATGGAGAAACCTGTAACTATCTTTTCATCACTACCAGGAATCGTATCAGGAGACCGAATAAACATTTTGTAGCGTTCACCCGGATTTTTCGTATACAAATCAAGAAAAACGGTACTGGAATCATGAGTTAACTTGGGAAGAATGCGATTTGTACCTGGTTCGATATTTAAAGCAGGACGTTCCCAATTGATTCCGTCCTTGCTAACTGCATAAGCCATACTATATAACCACCCGGCTTCATACCACATTTTAAATATTTGATCCTGGGGATCCCACCAAACACCCCCGTCTTTGGGACACGCAACGGGAGTATTGCCGCGACCTTCTTCAATTTTTGTTTTCGGTTTAAATATGGGATTATTCATAAGCTTCTTTGCCTGATAAAAAATTCGTTTCAGGGTAGTTGATTCTATTAAAAAATCATCTATGAATAATTGTCTGCCTATATCAATGGGGATAATTTTCGGAGATTTTAGAAGATAGGGTATTTTCATTGGTTCAGCGCTATCTGTACTAATATCTCTGGGTGGCCATACTGCAGGTAATTGTATACCATTATATAATAGCTCGTCATTCATCAGCGAGGAAGGTAATATTGATGCAGGCTCCAACAAGCCGGTTAAACCAACAATACCACTATTCTTCAAAAAGACACGACGATTCATCATTATTTTATTTCATTTTGTCATACCGGGGTCTTCATTCAACCCTATTGTGACTCAGCTTTCAAACCCTGGTACTGCGAGGTATGTTGAAGCCTCAGCCTATACTCACCTGCCCCTCAGTGAAGACCCTATCAGCACGGAAAATGGTTTCAGGTTAGGGGTAGTTCGGTGGGTGATGACACCCACCGATAGGTGAATACTGACATTTGACTATTTAACCGCTATAAAAGTTAATCCTCTAAGATCTAATAGAGCCTTCTCCTTACCAAATGAACCATTCGGTCGAAAAGTAATGACTTGTTTTCCTGGTTTAAGAGTAATTCTACCCACATTTTGTTGTTTATATTTCTCCCATCCTCCTGACTTGGGAACTTTACTTTTCAAGTTGCTACCACTTGCCTCAACAATGAATTCCTTACCCGCTTCTTCATCAGAAACAGACCACTCCATATACACATCATATACCCCACTTTTAAGAACATCAACATTCCATCTAATACGATCATCAGACCGAAACCAGCCAAAGGCTTCCCACTCGGGCATATATTTAATATTGGGGCCAGAAGCTATTCCGCGTCTGGAAGGTAAAGTTATGCTGCCATCAGAACCATTTTGTAAAATTAGTTCCTTCCGGATTTTTTCGGGCAAGAGATCAAAGACTCCCTGCATTATTGTTTCTTCAACTTCCGGTTTGAGAGGCGAGGGTCGTTCATATCCTATCATTGCACCCCAGGCTTCATATCCTCCTTCATTTAAAATTTGTCTGGTAGGAATATAACATTGGATATCATTTGAATATCCATTTATCCAGACATTCTCCTTTCCCAAAATAGATTTTAACATAAGGCCATAATCCACAACAACCTCTCCACCTAAAAATATCATCGAATAGTCGTTTCCAAAATTCCATACTTGTATAGGATATTGGAATTCCATATCCAATTCACCTCTGGCCATACGATCTAAAATTAATTTGGAATAATTAGCAGTTCGGCCACTTCCCGAAGCATCATTGGCCAACTTTCTAATGTTTGGCTTATTCGCGAAATAAAGTGTTTTGAAAATCAGATTACCATTGGGAGCGTTGTCAATATTTTTCCAGGCCTTTTTAATATTAATCAGTCGTTCCACTTCATCCGCAATTTTTTTCCCCTGATTAAATGTATATTCAAAATTTAATTCCGGATTCTTGGTATTCATTCTCGGGGAAGAATTCTGATCAGCTCCACACCCAATGGTTACCATTGCAATTGCACCAGGGTGGTGCTGCTCTATTTGAATTTTTGCTTCCCCAACCCAATCTCCATCCACATAATTATTTTCAGGCCCATGTGTTACGGCATGACAGGCATAATTTACCATTACTGCTTTCACCACTCCGTCTTTATTTACAATCCGCATAACCGGTAGAGAGTGATCGGTACGACCATCAGGATTAAGATGAAGTCTTCTATTAACAGCAAAATCAACTTCTCCGTAGGCAACAGAAATACTGCATTCTTCTCTATTTTTATATGCCTTTAAAGCCACTTCGATCAATTTAGACCTTAGTTCATCTGCATATAATGCTGCAGCGGCCAGTTCCCATTCTTTTAGGGGGTTATGATAGTGTGCTATTAAATTTCCAATGGTCGGAGCGCTATGGTTATGAGCAGAGCAAATAGATAGCTGCAAATTTTCAACATCTAATATTCTGGAAAGACTATCCCGAACTTCTCTTGTTATTCTGCCTGGTATCCCAACAAGATCTACTGTCAATAAGAAATGGAGGTCGTCTTTATCGCCAAAAACGATCCCATCAGCCCATAACTTCATTTTTACCCCATCAAAAGGTTTATCCCGATCTGAATAACCTGCCAGCCTGATTTGTTCACCCGGTGTAATATCAACCCGTCCTACACCAATTTCTATATTTTTAGCCTGGGTTATTCCAGGCAACCAATAAAAAATACAATGTAAGGCTGATGCTATTATCCAAAAACTATAATTCTTTTTCATATAATCGTTATACACTAAAGGATCTTAACTTTCAAAAATAATAACTTTTGTCATACCGGAGTCTTTATTCAACGTTATTGTGACTCAGCTTTCAAACCCTGGTACTGCGAGATATGTCGAAGTCTCAGCCTATACTCACCTGCCCCTCTGTGAAGACCCTATCAGCACGGAAAATAGTTTCAGGTTAGGGGTAGTTCGGTGGGTGATGACACCCACCGATAGGTGAAGTTCTTAATAAAAACCATCTTACAAATAAATTAATAATTAGGATTTTGAGTCAAATTAGAATTGCGGTCTAAAGCAGATTGAGGTATAGGAAAGAAATAATTTTTGTCCGCATGAAATACCATTTCTCCCTGAGTAGCAGGAATAACTTTATATTTCCATATTCCCCCTTCTTTCTCAATAAGCATCGCATGCATGTGACCATTTAGCTTGGTTTCCGCTAATTTAAGCCGAATTAAATCAAGATACCTTTTATCTTCAAAAGCTAATTCAACTCTTCTTTCCTGATAAATTGCTTTTCTCATTTTTTCCTGTGTTAAACCATTTTCCAGTGCAGGTAAATCAACCCGGGCACGAACTTCATTTAACGCATCGTAAACAGACTGATCAGGCCCACTAGCTTCATTTTGGGCTTCTGCATATGCTAATAGTATTTCTGAATATCTAAAAATAATATAGTTTGCGCTACTTTGCAGATGAGGACCATTAATAGCATATTTTGGATCCAAACCTTTACGAATATAATATCCAGTATTTGTGGATTCGTTTTTGGAAGCTAAATCCGTTTCATTTCTACTACCTACTCCTTGTTTCATTATAATTTCTGAACCAGCCCAAACAGAACCATCGTAAACAATAGACTCATAAAATCTCTTTTCACGATTGGTGTAGGGGTTTTGAGGGTCATATCCTGAAGCTGGATCACTAATTGGCAATCCATTTGCCATAAAGTATTCATCAATTAATTCTTGAGAAGGGTCTACCCCGCTCCAGGAGAGTTGCTGACCCCCAACTATCCATGTACCTTGTAGTCCCTCCCGGCTTGCACCAAGGCTTGTCCCTCCTAAATAAGTTTTTGCGAAAATAGTCTCCACATTCCAATTATTCTCTTCCATAAATTGAGCATTATATTCGGGGAATAACTGATATGCTCCTAAATCAATGATTTTTCTATAGGTTGCTGCAGCATTGTTCCACCTTGATAAATCATTACCCGGATTATAAAAGGAACTTGCCCAGAACAATTCGCACCATCCCTTTAAAGCTAATGCGGCTCCCTTACTTGCACGTCCCGCATCCGTATTAACCGGTAAGCTTGCTTCAATAGCTTCTAACTCATTGACAATAAAACGAAATGTTTCCTCTGAAGTATTCCTGGATTTAAAAACTTCATCTCCCTGTTCTCCAAGATTCAAAATTTCTGTAATAATAGGAACTCCACCGTGATTTGTCCATAGTAGAGAATAATAATAAGCGCGTAAGAATCTTGCCTCAGCTAATCTCTTCTCTTTCCATTTATCATTCAATTTGCTACTACCAACTTTTTCAATAAATATGTTTGCCTTTCTTATATTTGAATAATGACCCCATTGATTCGGAGCGTTATCTGGTGTGTATATAGCAGATTTAATCGTAGTTGTTGAAAACCCCCAGGAGTGTGCACTCATGGCATTATCGGACCAATTCTCAGGAGGGTCGTAAGTAGTATAAGTACCGGGAAGGCCAGCATAAATATTGTTTAAGAATAAATCCGCATTTTGCTCACTTGCCCATAAAGTGGCATCGCTAACCTGAGTTTTCGGTTCTATAGTAAGAAATTTTGAACACGATTCTAAGCCTGCTATTGAAAAAGAAGCAATTATAAGCCCCATGAATTGATAATATATCTTCTTCATTTTGTTTTCATTTTTTGATTAAAAAGTCAATTGCAACCCGACAGAAAAAATCTTTTGTTGGGGATAATTATAACCACCTCCACTTACACTTTCAGGATCATAAAATTCACTAACGAAGGATCTTGAATAAGTAAGCGCATTCTCTCCGCTTAAATAAATTAACAACCTATCTATATTTACCCGATTCAACAGTGTTGACGGTAGATTGTATGAGAGTCTGGCACTTTTTATCCTAAAATAGCTAACATTATACATCCATTTTGAGGAACGCTGAGAATTATTATCAGTAGGAACTGGAGTTAATCTTGGAAAAGCAGCATCAATATTATCCTGTTTCCAGTAATCGAAATTTTGAACATACGCTGACCTTCCATTATAGAACGCCCACATAGCAGAACCTTCAAAATAATAACTCGTATTACTCACTCCCTGTAACAATACATCAAGGGAAAAATTCTTATACTTTATGCTTGGCGATATACCATAAATGATTCCCGGATTACTTGGGTCACCTATTGCAACTTCATCATCAGGATCTATTTTCCCATTTTTATTGGTGTCCTGATATCTCAAGTCGCCGGGAAATACCTTGCCCCAAGGTTGGGTTGGAATTCCTCCTTTCAAATTCCCACTCTGATCAAAGTCACTTTCCTGAAAATAACCTAATGCCTGGTAGCCAAATTGGGTACCTAAAGGACGTCCCGTTCTCCTCCTGTAAGGATTATTAAAAGTAGTTGCAGTCTCATAAATCTGCAATACCTTATTTCGTGCAAAAGTTAGTGTTCCATTTAGATTAAACATTAAATCCTTCGATATTTTATAAGCGGTACCTGCCGCTATTTCAAACCCTTTGTTTTCCATTATCGCATCATTCACCTGGCTCAAACCAATACCATATTCCACCGGCGTAATCACATTCGGTGCAATTAGCATATTAGACCTCTTTTCATAAAAATAATCAGCTTCTATATTTAATAATCCATTCCACAAGGTCATCTCTATTCCTACATCCATCTTTTTAGCTCTTTCCCAGGTAATGTTTGGATTTGGTTCAGCTCTTTCATAAACTATCTGTACTCCACTACCCCCAATTACATAGCCAGGACCCTGAACACCATAGGTGCTTAAATATTGAAATGGCCCTCCTGCCAAAGCACCTACTTCTCCATATGATGCTCTGAGTTTTAAGTTATTCAACCACATTAAATTATCCTTAATAAACTTTTCTTCAGAAATTCTCCAACCCAAAGAAACTGCCGGGAAAAAACCAAAACGTTTCCCAGGCGCAAAATAATAATGACCATCATACCTGCCACTAAATTCAACAAGATACTTTAACATGTAATCATAAGAAAGCCGATAAACAATTCCTACCTGACTTGCCTCTGCGGAACTTCCATCTGTAGTCATGTCTGTATTACTCGAACTTCCCATACTTATTTCATCAATATATAGGCTATAATTTCTTCTTGATGCGCCCAAAGAAGATGATTTTCTTTTTATTGCTTCAAATACTGAAGTAAAATTGATGTCGTGTTTATTAAATTTTCTTGAATAATTTAATCCAGCCTGATAAGTCAATTGAACTGATTCACTTCTGCTTTCAGTAAGTGTGGGCTTAGTCTTTCCAAGAAATCCATCAGTAATTACATAAGGAACCTGAGTGACATCAATACTGGCCATATGTTCTGGTATTGACCAATTCTTATGAGAACTAAAATTTGGATCAAAAGCAATCCTCCCAGTCAGCTTTAATCCCTCAATAAATGGTATTGTCTGGTTTAAATTAATTTGTGAAAACACATCTGTTGAATTCAAATCCCTGTGTCCGGAATTGAAAATAGCCGCTGCTGCCGGCGCTCCATACATCCCATTGCTAAAAATCAAAGGTCCAAAATCCGGATGCGCATATTTAATTAATTCAAAAACCCTGGTTGTTGATGAAGCCATGGAGCCATCTACATCAGTAGGCGGATAACTTGAGAATTTGTTGATTCCAATTACTTTTACCGAAAGATTGGTTGTTGGCGTGATGTCTCCGTCTACACCTAAGGTAAAATTATACCTCTTTGAATAGGTTGAAGGCCACATGCCTTTTTGATTTTGGAATCCCACGTTGAAATAATATCTAAAACTACTTGTGCCGCCCGATATATCAATATTATGAGTAGTTAATAATGCATTCTTCGTTCTAACATCGCTCCATACATCATAATATGGCGGATAACGATCGGGATCTGTACCATCTTTGAATTTTTGCAATGCATCATCAGACCATGGCTTTGGAAGCCCAACGTTTTCTGCTGCCAGATTTTTCAATAGCGCATATTGGTAACCATTAACAAGGTCTGGCAATGTAGTTGGGTTTTGAAATCCCACATAACCATTATATGTTATCTTTGGCGCTCCGGTTTTTCCTTCTTTTGTGGTAACCAAGATAACTCCATTAGCACCTGCAACTCCATATGGAGCAACTGCTGCTGCATCTTTTAAGACCGTAAAAGTTTCAATAGAATTAGGATCTAGATTTTGAAAATTACGCGGAACTCCATCAACAACTAATAAGGGTTGAGTTGAACCAATAGTAGAGATTCCTCTGATATAGATACTAGAGCCATCAACACCAGGTTCTCCTGAACCTTGTTTACTAATAATTCCTGAAACTCGTCCACCCAAATTATTACTTAGATTAGTTGTTGGAATCGAAACCAGCTCATTTCCCTTCAGAGTAGCAATTGATGCAGTAAGGGAAGCCTTTCTCTGCGTTCCATACCCCACTACCACCACATCCTCCAAACCCGTAACAGCTCCCTTCAAAACGATATTAAACACCGTTTGATTGCCGACTCTTATCGTTTGGCTTTCAAAGCCCACAAACGAAAATACCAGCTCTACATTATTGGCAGATGGGACAGACAAACTAAATCTTCCATCTGCATTTGTGGTGGTACCCGCCTGAGTGCCCCTAACGGTTACACTTACCCCTTGCAAAGGCTCCTGCTGTTCATTGATTACCCGGCCAGTCAAAGTAACGTCCTCTAAGGGTGGAGTTAGAGTTTGCGAAACGGATTCAAGGGGTACCACTTTGTGTAATTCCTTCTTCCACTTAATGAAGATGGTGGTTTCCTCCAAAGTATAATCCAGGGGCTGATTCTGAAGCACCCGGTGAAGAAACTGCTCCAATGGCATATCCTCACTTTGAATAGTTACCGGAGTGGATTTGCGAAGCTGGCTGGTTTTATAGCTTACAAAATACCCGGTTTGCTCTTTGATCACCTTAAAGACCTTCTCCAGTGAAACCTCCTTCCCGGAATAAGTGATGGTTTGCGAAATGCCAGTAGCGCTGGCCTGCAGGCAAACAACCAGGAGCATTGCAGTTAATAGTTTCATCACGCGTAAAGTTTTGGTAAAAAACTCTCGTCTCCCAACATTTTGGGGAGGAAATACAGTTAATAGCATACTTTTATTTCCGTTTTAAGTTAAAAAACAATGTGTCAGTCGAAACGGCAGTTTCATTGGTTTGGCCTGAAATATGTACCGGGTTTCTGTTGCGAGCAGAGCCCGGTTTTTATTTTAAATGTCACTAATGCACGAATAATATTTACTTAATTTTTTTCTTCTACATCAATTGCTGTTTTTGTTTAATGAACATAATACAATCAACGTTTCACCATCTAACCTGAAATATAAATTCTCATGACTCAATTCGATTACCACCCGCAACTGAAAAACAATTCTGTTACTCTAATCCAATCATCCTTAATCAATCTTCTTTACATTTCTTCAGGTTTCAAATTGATTACTTTCTTTCTAAGAATGACACCTCATCTTTTATAATTGTACTATTGTGTTTAAGCTTTTTTCTTGTTTTTAAGAAAATAATCCGCCATGCCAAATTAGTAACCTAAGTTTTGATCAATTTTTGGATTTCTATCTATCACTTCTTGCGGTATTGGACAGAAATACATATTATTAGTAAATAAATACCCCATAGCTAAATCAAATTTTTCATACACCCAGGTTCCGCTGTTATCATTAGGCTTTGAATTATATACCATCATTCCTCTCGTAGGCTGGTTCAGACGCATATAAGCTTCTTTCCATCGCCATATATCAAAAAGTCTTTTTTGTTCATATGCAAGTTCTATTCTTCGTTCACGATGAATTGCTTCTCTCATTTCTTCTTTAGACAACCCTGCAGGTAGTGGCGGTAGGTCAGTACCTGGTCTCTCCCGAATGGCATTTATTGCATCATAAACAGATGCATCGGGACCACCCACTTCATTTTGAGCCTCTGCATAATTCAAAAGCACTTCAGCATAACGATAGAAAACATAATTTTGCCCACAGTCTATCAAATTACGAGGATCATATTTAGATAGTTGTTTTGTAAACCAGTATCCAGTCTGAGTGGCATCATTAGCGCCACTTAAATCAATTTCATTATTCCTTGGATTTACTTTATCAATCCGCATCCAGACTGTATCGGGTTTACTCATCCACTCTCTATAATAGGGTGCACCGTCATAACAAATGAAATCATAAAACCTCTTTTCCCGGCCAGAATATGGATTTTGAGGATTATATCCAGAAGCCGGATCAGAAATATCTTTCCCATTAGACATCTGATAGTCATCTATGATACTTTGAGTGGGTTGATACTCTCCCCAATCAACATTGATAATACCATCAAGATTAGCAGGTCCTCCATAAGCACCATATAAATTGGGCATAGTTACAGGAACGAATTGCCTATCCCAGACTACCTCTGAATTATATTCATTTTCTTCCCTCCAAAAATTCACCATATCCGGAAACAATTGATAAATACCTTCTCCCTTATGACCCCATGTTTCAATAAATTTTTTATTTGTAGCTGCGGCATCTATCCAGCGGGAAGGGTCTTCAGAACTAAAATGCTGCAAATTACCCGGATCTGATACAGCTGGTGAAGAAGAATTATAAGCCGGGCTTGCTGCAAACAACTGAAGCCATCCTTTAAGGATTAACGCCGCACCCAATGTGGCTCTGCCAGCTTCACCATCAGCAGCATTATATTTGACAGGCAAATTCTCATTATCAAGGACAATGTCTAATTCATCAATGATAAAATTAAATGACTCCTCAAAAGTATTTCTTGGTCTTTGAAGTTCTTCCAGGCTGGAGGATGCCCTGCTCTGAACAACTGTGTCAATTACAACTCCTCCAACCCGCATAAATAACTCACTGTAAAAATAAGCCCTTAGGAACCTGGCCTCATCAATTCGCTTTGAGATGTATTCTATTGAGAAATTCTGAGAGTTATTTCTAATATTCTCAATAAAAGAATTTAGGCTTCTTACATTTTGATATGTTTTCTGCCAACTATTATTCCCTGTTGAAGGCCCCTGCGCAACCCAACTTGCCCCGGGCCTTATAGAGATATCTATTGTGCCTTCTTTCCATGCATAAGAACCAAAATAAACTCTGGCATGTGCATCATCAGAAAAGTTATCTAATTGAGTATCCGGCCAATCCGCACCAGTTGGATAAAGCTGAGCATAACAGCCATTAAGAAAAATATCAGCATTCTTTTCACTAACCCACATGGTCCCATCATCAAGATTTGCTTTGTTTGTAGTATTAAGAAATGAATCTCTCTTACAAGAGAGAAAGGCCAACGTTATCAACCCTGCCAACAAAACATTATTATATATCTTTTTGTATTTCATTTTGTAAAGCTTTATTGGATAAAATTAGAATGACACTCCTATTCCGAAAATAAATTGCTTCATTGTGGGATACAAACCCGCTCCTCCACTTGACACAATGTTTGACTCGGGATCAGAAAACTTTACCTTACTAACTGTAAACAAATTGGTGGCGGAGAAAAATACTCTTAAATTAGAAAGCAGTAACTGCTTTAAAACATTATTTGGAATACTATATCCAACAATAAAATTCTTAAGTCTGAGATAACTACCACTTTCATTCCAAAAATCTGAACTTACATTATTATTATTTGCATTGGGACCGATATATGCCCGCGGATATCTTGCATCCTGACGTTCAGGCGTCCAATGATTATTGTAAAACTCGTAATCGGTATTACTCTGAGTATTAAATAAAGAAATCGTCTGGAATCGCTGATTAATACTATAGGAGCTTCTTGCTGCACCCTGGAAAAATAAAGCTAAATCAAATCCTTTCCATTCTGCCGAGGTTGTAAATCCATAGAAGATCTGTGGGAAAGTTGAATATCCAATAGCAATTTCATCATTAGCATCAATTTTTCCATCATTATTTAAGTCTTCATATTTAATATCGCCAGGATGCAATTGACCAAACTGAGTTATATTATATCCGTCATCTTCATTAATTATACCGTCTCCATTTTTATCCTCTTCAGTCCGAAACAGTCCTAATGAGTGATAACCAAATCGAGTATTGATTGGTCTTCCAGTCCTTCTGCGATTAGGATTATTAAAGGTAGACTCAGTCTCAAACACCCTAAGCATCTTGTTTCTGGCAAAACTAAAATTACCATCCAGGTTTAGTCTTATACCATTTTGAAATTGATATTTGGTTCCAAGAGTAATCTCAACACCATGATTATCCATAACACCCTCATTTTCATCCGATAAACCAATTCCATATTCAAAGGGCACCACCGTAGCCGGAGGAAGTAACATTCCCTTTCTTTTTTCAAAAAAATAATCAACTTCGAAGTTTAATAGGTTGTTCCAGAGGCCAACTTCAATTCCTATGTCTGTTTTATTAGCCGTTTCCCAGGTAATATTAGGATTCGGTTCATTATTGGGATAGGCAGCAGGAACCATATTATTACCGAAAGCATATTGGTTTGGTGAAAACCGATAACCTGCGAGATATTGATAGGCCCTACCCGCAAGATTTCCTGACTTACCCCATGAACCCCTTATCTTAAGATTATTAATAAACGTAAGTTGTTTCATGAACTTCTCTTCGGATAATCTCCATCCTAATGAAAAAGACGGAAAAAGTGCAAATCTCTTACCGGGTGCAAAGTAGTAATGTCCATCATACCGTCCCGCAACTTCAACCATATATTTACCATCATAAACATAACCGGCTCTATAGACATAACCAACATGAATTGACTCACTGGAACTCCCACCTAAAGTGTAATCACTGGGATTTGAGCTGCCCAAATTATATTCATCTATTTCTAAAGGCAAGTTCTTCATAGATGTGTTTAAAATATTTTGATTCCCTTTCTGCAACTCGGCAACACCAAGAAAGCTAATTTCATTTAATCCGAAAGTTCTCTTATAATCCAAGTACCCCTGATAAGTAAATACTTGTGTTTTATTATACGATTCATATAAGGCTGCATAAGGTGGAGAATTTTGTTCCATATTAGACACTTGTCTGGTATAAGTGTAAGGCGTTGTTGTTATATCCTGGGTCCAATAATACGCAGGTTTTGAAAAGCCCTTTGTAAAATCATTGTACAAATCATAGCTAAAAATACCCTTTACACTCAATCCTGGTACAAATGGTATCTCCTGGTCAACAGTAAATGTACTTAACATGCTTGCCCCATCAATCTTATTATAGCTCCCGCTATTAATACCACCAACCAGAGAAACGTTGTTAATATCACCCCATTTGCCATTTGAATAATACAACGAAGAAGTAGGCTTAACAAAGTAGAGCCATCTCATTAGGTTAGCCATTGAATATCGTGGTGAAAGTTCATTCTTCCTCGTGAACGAATTGATAACAGAGAGTTTTACTTTCGTCGTCTTTGTGACCTTCGAATTGATATTAGCGTTAAAGTTATACCGTCTGAAATTATATTTATCAAATAGTCCATTCTCTTTAAAATACCCGCCTCCAATATAATAAGTAGTATTCCCTGAACCCCCACTAACTTTAAAGTTATAGTCCTGTACTGGTATGGTTTTATTTAATAAATCAATACTATTTGCATCAGGATACCGATCTGGGTCCAAAGCATGATTAGCGTTATAACTGTTTATAAAATCAGCAGCAAAGGGAGGGGTGGAACTACTACTTACATTGGTAGTCGCCTCATTTTGTAAAACCATATAGTCAACTGCATTTAATGGACTGGGCAACCAAATTGCTTTTTCATTCCCCCGATATGCATTAATTGAGAATACAGGACGGTCCGTTTTTCCCGTTTTTGTAGTAATTAACAGTACTCCATTAGCTCCACCCAATCCATAAGGAGCAACAGCCACTGCATCCTTTAAAACAGAAATAGACTCAATAATGGTTGGATCAATATCGGCAATACTATTTCTAACAACGCCATCTATTACAATTAAGGGAGCAGAAGAACCGGCAGTCCCAACTCCCCTTATATGAATTGAAGGATCAACCCCAGGTTCGCCACTCACAGGCGTAATACTTATGCCAGATATTTTACCAGCCATAGTTTCGGAAATATTCGAAGCTCCTGGTCTGTCCAGGTCTTCACCTTTAACTGAACTCACGGCACCTGTAAGCGTAGTCTTCTTCTGAATACCATACCCCACTACCACCACATCATCCAGTCCTGCTACGAAATCCTTCAATACGATATTAAACACTGTTTGATTGCCGACTCTTATCGTTTGGCTTTCAAAGCCCACAAAAGAAAAAATTAATTCAACATTATTCGATGACGAAACGGACAGGGAAAATCGTCCATCCGCATTGGTGATAGTGCCATTCTGGGTGCCTTTGACCGTTACACTCACCCCTTCCAGTGGTTCCTGCTTATCGTTGGTTACCCTGCCGGTCAAAATAGCGTCCTCTACGGGTGGAGTTAAGGTTTGCGAAACGGATTCAAGGGGTACCACCTTGTATAATTCCTTCTTCCACTTAATGAAGATGGTGGTTTCCTCCAAAGTATAATCCAGGGGCTGATTCTGAAGCACCCGGTGAAGAAACTGCTCCAATGGCATATCCTCACTTTGAATAGTTACCGGAGTGGATTTGCGAAGCTGGCTGGTTTTATAGCTTACAAAATACCCGGTTTGCTCTTTGATCACCTTAAAGACCTTCTCCAGTGAAACCTCCTTCCCGGAATAAGTGATGGTTTGCGAAATGCCTGTAGCGCTGGCCTGCAGGCAAACAACCAGGAGCAGTGCAGTTAATAGTTTCATCACGCGTAAAGTTTTGGAAAAAAACTCTCGTCTCCCAACATTTTCGGGAGAAAATGCAGTTAATTGCATATTTTTGTCTCCGTTTTAGGTTAAAAAAAATGTGTCAGTTGAAACGGCATTCTCATCGGTTTAGCCTGAAATATGTACCGGGTTTCTGTTGCGAGCAGAGCCCGGTTTTTATGTTAAATGCCACTAATGCACGAATAATATTTATATAATTTCTTGTCTGCTTCTTAGTTTACAGCTTTTGTTCAATGATTCTACATCAAAATACAAGCAGGGTTCTCCCTGCTAATCTAAAATGTAAATCCTTATCTTCCAATCCTCTCAACACCTGTTGCAGATTCAAATTCCTGCCTATTTCACCGCCTAATTCTATGTCTTTTTTTCCATCTTCAAATTGCACTTCTACATCGTACCATCTGGCTATCTGGCGCATGGCTTCCGGCAATTTCGTATTGTGAAAATTAAATACGCCGTTTTTCCATGCCAGGTCTTTGGACAAATCCGTGGTAAAAATTTTGCCTCCTTCATAAGCATTACCTGGCCGCAACTCCACACCATTTACCATCACCACACCTTCCAAAAGCGAGGTCTTAACGCCCGGTTCCTCTCTATAACTGTTCACATTAAACGAAGTACCCTTCACCATAATTTCATCTTTATAGGTTTTGACGGTAAAAGGTTTGGAAGGATTTTTAGCCACTTCAAAATACGCTTCCCCGGTTATTGTTACCTCACGTGTATTTCCGGGGAAAGCAGTAGGATAAGTTATACTGCTTTCTGCATTCAGCCATACCGCAGTACCATCAGGAAGCATTAATTTAAACTGCCCGCCTCTTGGCGTAGTCATGGTATTATATACCACCACCGCCGATTTCACGTACGCCACAGCTCCATCATTGCTGCGAATAGCAATCTCTCCATCGGTGATAACCTGCGCTCCCCTATCGTCTAATTCCACTTTTTTGCCATCGCTTAGCGTCAGGGTCGCTTTATTGCCACCCGGCAGCACATCCTTTGCCTCTTCTGCCTGAACGAGTGTCGGCAAGGCATCGGACACAACAGTTACATTCTTTCGGTACTGGACATAAAAAAACAATCCCATTCCTACCACAACCGCTGCCGCCGCATACCTGAACCCTAAAGAAACAATCCTCATTCGTTTTCTACGATTGTCAACAAAATCATCTACGGGCTCCACATACATGACTGAGGCGGCGCTCAGATCAGGTTCCTCCCCAGTATCCAAATGAGGAACCGTTGCCGAACCTTCCAATATATCTCGAATCATCTTATCTACCCGCGCCCTGTCGTAGATATTACACCCCTCCCCATACTGGTCTGAATAAGTTTCAACCCATTTACTCAATTTTTGAATATTGTCTTTGTCATTCAAAGAATTTAATAATTGAATCTTTTCTACGTCCGTTAATTCCCCGGAAAGGTATTGTTGTAACAGATATTCAAAGGCATTTTTTTCTTCCACATTTTAACAGACACCACAGAAACCTATGGCGTACTATCCGGACGGAAAGTTTTTTCAAACCAACAGATATAAAACTAATAATACAGGCAGGCTCAGATCGCCATTGTAATTCAGCCGTTCGCGAAGAAATTGAACGGCGTCAGACAATTGATTACGCACAGTGTTTTCAGATATATTCAAACGTTCAGCAATTTCTTTCCGGGAAAGTCCTTCTTTTTTGCTTAAAAGGAAGACTTGTTTCTTCTTGGGTGGAAGTGCATTTACAGCATCATCAATTAAGGTCTGAGTAAACTTTGCATCCAGTTGTTCTTCCATCATTTCTACTGATGAAGTTCTAAATTGGTATTTTTTAACCCTCGTCTCCCGCCGGAGACGGGTCCTGATATGATTAGAGGCTGTATTGGCTATTACGGTGTATATCCATCCCATGGGATTGGTAATGGAGGAAAAAGAAGAACGATGCACCCAGATTTTTAGAAACACTTCCTGCAGGAGGTCATTGGCTTCTTCTTCCGACTTAACCAGAGAAACAACAAAAGGAAATAATTTGTTGTAAATGCAATGGACGATTTCTTCAAAGGCTTTCTCGTCCCCCTCCACCAGTCGCTCAAAGACAGCATTGTTGATTTTATATGGAAGGTTTTGATTTGCCACAGCATAGAAATGGTGTATAAAGCTAAACAAAAAAAGTATAGTTCCAAAAATATCAGAAGAAGGATTACATACTGTTCGTCAAATCCAGGTTTCTGATCAGCCGCCCATCCCCTGACAGGAAATTCTAAACAGGGCTATTAAAGAATTATACTCTTCATGGGACATAACAACAACGCCAGAATCTTTCCACGATTGATAATAAGTGTTTCAAAACTTTTTAGGCGCTTTTTAAACATTTACCCATATCGGGCTTGAACAAGCCAGGTGTTCTTTCTCCAAAGTTAACCGCACATAAAACCACATGGGTTTATTGCTTCCTTTTTCCTGAAAATCCCAAATGGCTGTCTTATCCTTCGGTTGGTATTGCTTTACCACTTCACCTTCTTTAATAAGTTCTATATTTAATATGCTGATATTGCTTGCAGCAATTATTTTGAAGTTCAGCTTACCCGAAGTTAAAATCTCAGAACCCATTGGACGGTCGTTGATAGAAAACTTCAACCAGGTACGGTTATTGGTTGTCGCGTACACTCTACGATGGTACAAGGCCTTAAAGACGGATTCACGCGTGAGCTCTTCAGCCCAAACTCCTGTAAGCCCCGGTCCTAATTCCTCACTATAACCCGGTGTCTTCTGAAGGGAATGCAAATGATCCCCCGGCCTCCCGTCATGCGTGTCTCCGGTACCAATCATCCCCATTTTCAAACCCTTTCTCAATCCGTCAGCCACAAAGTTCCCCTCATTGGGCTTTTTAATCCTCTGGCTTTCAAAAAGTCGCCCCGGCCCTGAATTCATTTCGTGAGAACCACCGTTGTAGGTCTCCACAAGCCGTACTACCTCATCATCATAGTTATGATTCCAGTCTGAACCCCAGCCTTTCGATCCCGGATGATTAGCAATTACAATACCTCCATGTTCCTTGACCTTAGCGCATAGTTTTTCTAAATTGTTTTCTTCCAAACGATTACTCCTTAGAATCGGACCTTCATCACCAGGATAGATAAAATTATGATGCCCGTATTTGCCTACTCCAAACTCCCTGCTCATACTCGTCCATTCCCCTCCGTTGAAGGAAACAAACCTGCCCGGTTCATTAAATTGATTGCTTACAGATTTAAAATACGCCCATTGCCCATCACTCAATATCTCGGTATGATCTGTTAGCGCAAAAACATCCAAAAACGTTTCATCGCGGGCAAAAATTTGTAACTCTTCCGGAGCCCGAATACCGTCTCCAAAAATACTATGACAATGAAAATCACCCCAAAACAACTTTTCCTTTAAGGGTGATGCGTCAACATAAACAGGATTGCTAATGCCTTCTATGCCCGTATTAGGATCCACTACACGGATATATTTGAAACCGGAGGAACCAAAACTGAAACCTTCTAACCTCCTGATGGCCCGTTTGCCATAATAAGTATCTCTCTTTTCCGAAAAAGAAAAAGAGCCAGGACCCTCAAAGCCCTGATCTCCTTTAATCTTAACGGTTCCATCCCATTCAGGCAAAACATTATCCATAAACGTTGTTCCTCTCGCCGACTTATTCAAAGGCCCGGTAATGGCATCTTCTTCTCTTTCCCATCGCACCGACCAATCTGCAAAAAAAGGCTGACATTTAACCTTGATGCCTATCTCGAATTTTTCATTCACCCCAACGCAGGAAGGAGCAAAAACCGCTATACCTGTTATTCCCTTTCCTTCCTTTCCCTGCTCTTTCCTTTCTCCTTTCAGTTCCTCACTCTGTAATGAATGTTTTATAAAGAATGAACCACTTGTCAATAAGGAGGTATTACGGATAAAATTTCTTCTCTTCATGATAAAATCTGTTCAATGATATTGACCTTTTCTAAACGGATTAATATGGATATTCTATATTTCACCACAAATCCTCTTTGAGATTTATCTTTCGCTATACAACTTCTTTGAATACAACCACAATCGCCCGGCACGTCTATTTTGGCTTAATAAACAATACCTCCTCCCGATGTATCCAGCCCGACCGGATATCCATCCTGAACCAACCGTCTGAGTTTTTATAATTTAACCTGGCTATTGACCGGGGGCCGTATTCTTTCAAATCATACCTTCGCCAGGTCTTCCCCAAATCCGATGAATACATAATCCCAAGCTGGTAGGGTGATGCTACTGCATAATACCCTGCAATAATAACCTTGTCCTGGATAATCATGTGCCCCACCTCATACTCCGGCTGATACAGCAGCTCGTGCTTTTCTTTCTTTAATAAATCTTCAGGCTTACAACGAAAGATACCTCTGTCGTAGGGCTCCACACCATTTGCATCACTTGTAAAATATAACTTACCATCCACAAAATTGATCCCGCCACTTTTATATCTTGAATTGAAATCCACCTCTATCAAAATCTCCCAACTCCATTCGTCCTTCCCCCAGTTATATCTTCCTTTTAACCACTTAACCTCTTGCTGGGCGCCTTCACTGGGCCTCCCATCGCCGGTACAGGCGTAGTAAGCATCCTCCTGCGGATTATAGGTTACACAATGGATATGCCGGCAAAACTTAGGATTATCCGGATTTCCAAGAAGGTTCCCATCGGTTTTATCTTTACCATCACCCATATCTTTAAACCTCGGATTTTGACCAAAGGAATACGCAATCTTTATCGTGTACCCATTGTCGGTAGAATAGTAAATATTCACCGGCACCGCTCCACCCTCAACATTAGAATAATTTCCCCATACCAGCATTTCCTTTCCGTTTATCATCCAGGAATTTTCGCCAGGTAAAGTGAAAAAATACCAGCCAGGGTAATTGGGGTCTTTGGGTACATGAGGCGAATACACCGATCCATCCGGATTAGTAACCGCAATCTCCTTCAAGGTGCGCAAGCTGTCGGTACTTAAATATAATCTGTTTCTTGTTCCGATCAGAATATTGCCATTTTTGAAAATATGACTAAACGTGATGTTCTTCGCGTCCCAGAAACTCATCTGATCAGACCAGGTAGCACAATTGTCGTGCGACAGGAAGATTTTATTTTCAGTAAACCCAAAAGCCAGATTTCCCAACTGGGTATCAATGTAGGGCCCTTCTGCCACACGCCGGTACCAAAAGTCTTTGGTAGATGGAAATTCATCCTTTTTAAGGATATTGAAAACATCCTGCTTCGGCAAAAAAAGTCCAACCGCAGCTACAGCTGTCGTTCCTAAAAAGTTTCGGCGATCTATTGTATCTCTTTCCTTCATATTATTATTGATTATTACCTTGTTACTATTTTCAAACTACGATTTTCATCTCACACCGACATATTCATATATCATTGGAACTTAACGCCGGTGTGCAACTAAAGCTAATACTTATTGCTGAAAACTGAAACGGCTACGCGCATATTGACCACCGATTTGCTCATTTATCCGAAGAAGCTGGTTATATTTAGATAATCTCGAAGACCCCGCAAGGGAGCCAATTTTTATTTGCTCTCCATTCAAACCAACTGCCAGATCCGCCAGAGTACAATCTTCTGTTTCTCCCGACCGTGCAGAAATAACGGTTCTAAAACCGGCCTTTTTTGCCCGCCTCACGGCCTCTACGGTTTCAGTCAGCGTTCCTATCTGATTCATCTTTACCAATACCGCATTCCCCGCCCCCATATCAATGCCCTTTTGTATCCGTTTGAGATTTGTGGTAAAAAGATCATCACCAATTAATTGAACTTTTTCCCCGAGCCTTAATGTGAGTTGCTTCCAGCCTTCCCAATCGTCTTCAGCTAATCCGTCTTCAATGGATACAATTGGATAACGATTGACCCAGTCTTCCAGCATGCCCATCATTCCGGAAGAATCAAGAGATCGTTTTTCCGACTTCAGGTAATAAACTTGTTCTTCGGCATTATAAAACTGAGATGACGCAACATCCAGGGCGATTGCCACATCTTCACCTCCCTTATATCCACACAGATCAATAACCTCACTTAAAATTTTCAATGCCTCTTCATTACTTGAAAGATCGGGACCAAACCCACCCTCATCAGCTAACAAATAGGCATTATATCCTTTTTTATTAAGCACATCTCTGGTTTTCCAGTATATTGAAGAAATCATTTCCAGCGCCTCCGGATATGAGTTCGCAGAAAGAGGGATAATTAAGAAATCCTGCAAGTCAATATTTTTTCCGGCATGGAGACCTCCACTGATGATATTCACCATAGGTACAGGTATGGATAAATCATGGGGATTATCCAGATACTTTTCTGCGAGATATTTGAAAAGTGATTTTCCCGTCTCACTGGCAGCGGCATGCGCAATTGCCAGAGAAGCACCTAAAATAGCATTAGCGCCCAGCTTTGATTTGTTGTCTGTGCCATCCAGCTCAATCAATATATGATCTAAACTTTCCTGTTCTTCAGGATCTTTACCAACAATAGCTTTCCTGATTACTCCATTTAGGTGATCCACCGCCCGGGAAACTCCTTTGCCCCGAAGTCTTTCTCCACCATCACGCAGCTCCAGCGCTTCATACTTTCCGGTGGAGGCACCGGATGGCACCATCATTCTGCCCATGCGCCCCGACTCTAATAGTACATCCACCTCTACTGTTGGATTCCCTCTGGAATCAAAGATTTCTCTGGCTGTTATATTGCTAATTTTTGCCATTATATGTTCTGCTTTTAATCTGCAATGCGTTTTTAATAGCTATTAAAACATTCGTCTCTTCCTCTTCACCATTAATCCACCGGATACCTCTCTGCCGGATTATATTCTTAAGATTTTCGTCAACAATATAATTTACCGGCGACTTCCCATCTATTCTCGCCAAAAGCATCAGTCCCAGATGAGGAAGAAGATTTTTCAACGGCAGTGCATACGTTTTTGAAAAGAAATCTATTAGTTTGAAACCCTTTTCCGGCTCGTTCAAATACCAGCTTTTAAGCATCAGATGACCAATACAATAGGCAACATCAAAAACAGGATTTCCCCAATGGGCCACTTCAAAATCAATAAGGGTAATATGTTGATCTTTATGTACCAACATATTTTTAGGTGAAAAATCTCCGTGTATCAGACAGCTTTTTTGAAGGGTAACTTCATCAATTAATTTTTGAATGGATGGGGTAAGTTCCGGAAACCTTTCGGATAAAAAACGATGAAAGGGATCCACTCTAAGTTGTATGAAATATTTCTGATCCTGAAATTGTCTTTTGATATCATCATTGATTTTATGACTGTTTTGATGAATTTTCCTGAGCAGGCTGCCTGCATTTTCTGCAACATTGGAGGAAAAATCCTTTCTCATCAACAACTCTTTCCAGGTTTGCGTACCCTCTGCACAGGTCATTATAAAAATATGATTCTGATAATCCACATGCAGAATTTTGGGCAACGAATCTCCGGGAACTAAATTCTGTAAGGCATCTATTGCGCTGTGTTCCCTATGGATTCGTTCTACATCCGAATACCAATCCTCTTTAACCCGAAGTTTTTCCAAGGCTTGTTTTACTACCCAGCAGGTGTTCTCTCTTTTAACCTTCCATACCTCGTTGGATACACCACTGCTTAGGTTCTCTACTACCATTTCACCTGAACCGATGTCAATGGCCACCTTATTAACATAGCTTTTTACATTAACTGCAGAGTCTAAGTTCATTTCAGGATTTAATGATGCGTTTAATATGCCAAACCAATATTCTTATCTTGGCACAAGGCTACAATAATAACCCTTTTTGTTTCTTCAGGTAAGCATTTTCATTAACAATTTTCTGAACCCCTTACCTCATTCAATAAGATTGCATCTCTTAAAAAATTGATTTGCAAAAAAAGACGGGTAAATCTCCGCTTCAATACAACTTCAAAAAAAATCCATCAGAAATCTGATGGATTTTTTTTACCAAAGATAATTTATCGGCTCTTAGTTCTTATCCCACCATAGCGGTGTGGTAATTTTATCTTCACCGCCAAGCAGATTTATCGCTTTCGTCACCTCTTCACCATTAACTTCTTTTTCGGAATTCAGGAATGGAATTCTTCTGATCCATTTTACAGTTGGATCGGGTATATCCGGATTTTCAGAATTTGCCACGGGGTACAATTTGGGCAGGCGATTTCTCCGGTAATCTGCCCAGGCCTCCATTCCCTCAGGAAACATGGCCAACCATTTCTGCGTAGCTACCTGTTCCATCTGTATTTCCTTTGTAGCGCCAAATTTTACCGGGATATTGGTCATAGCCGGTGAATTAAGAAAATCGCCAGGCGCCACAGGAGTAGCCGTGTTGTTAATATATGTGTTCACTTTTGCAGCATCGGTAATGCCCCATTGTTTCATGGAATTGGTAATTCCCGCCTCATACAGATCTTTAGCCGTACCCTTCATGTCCCAATCCATTAATGCTCCTTCTGCACGTAGGAAATAGGCTTCGGCAGTTGACATCACATTCTGCGGCGTTTCAAGATGGGTAGCAATGCCACCCGTAAATGCCGTAGAAGTCCAGCGCGAACCCACATGAGAATTGCTTTTATATCCATTGATGGTTTCCCCTAACTGGGTTGCCGTTAAGCCATTCCTCAAACCTTCGTAGGTTCCTGTTGCCTCGGCGGGTAAAAAATATACCGGCATACGGGGATCCTGATATCCCTTTAAAACAGATTCCATGGAAGCGCTCATGCGAAACTCGTTCCAGTCGGACATAATGGATAAGCCATTCCCATCCCCTCCCTTTGTAGATCTTTCTACTAAAGCATCATCTTCAGGACTATTCGCCAACACGCCATCAGCAACCGCTGTTTCTGCTTCTGACTGGGCTTTTGTGGGGTTCACCTTTGAAATTCTCATGGCCAGACGTAGTCTTAAAGTACTTCCAAATTTTATCCATTTACTTACATCTCCGCCATACATCAAATCATAGCTGCCATACGGACTTTCATTCGTTTTTGTTTTTAATACGCCTATAGCATCCGCTAACCTCTTAAAGAAATCATCATAAATCTTATCCTGCGCATCATAAGGTACAGAAGTACCCGGCTGCCCGGCACTGAAGTAGGGTATTGGTCCCCAATAATCTGTAACCCGGTGGAAGGTATATACCCACCAAATATTAGCAACGGCATACTCAGCAGAAGACGGGTCGCTGCTTTCTAAAATGGTTTGCAACTGAGGCATAACATCTGTGTACATGGGGTTGAATGCAGAGCCAACCCAACCCATAACAATATTTAATCTGTCCGATGGAAAATAGGTTGCTGTACATGCAAAGTATTGCGCATACTGATCTGCAAAAAGATTTTGTGCCACCTGATAATTTCCCTGATTATTAATGGCAGATGACTGGGCCTTTGAAAACAAAAAAGGAATCTCAGAAGGACCAACCACTGCTATACTATTTTGATCCATGTTGATCTCTGAAAAGTCTTTTGTACAGGAAGCAATAAATACAGGTACGATAAACAAGATAACCTGTAAGTGTTTGAAAAATTGACTTAAGAATTGTTTCATATCCGTAAAATATTTTTTTTCAGAATTTAGAATGTCAGCTGCAGATTAATTCCCAGAGTACGGGTAGCAGGCAGGGTTCCATATTCCACACCCTGATAATTTCCATTACCCAAACTCATATCCGGATCAAACCACATGGTCCGTTTGGCAATACCCGGAATATCCAGGGTAGCTTTTCCACGATATAGCCATAACAGGTTTCGACCTACAGCTGATATTTTAGCATCTTTAATAAAGGAACTATTCTTAAGCGGTATGCTGTATCCTATGGACAGTTCTCTGATTCTGTAATTGGTAGCATCATAAGTGAAGAACTCTCCTACACCATACCGTAATCCGGATGCAATTTGCCAAAAATCCTGAGCAGAAATAGTTTGTGAAACGGTTTGCCCGGAAGCATTAACGCCTCCTAAATTCCAGCCTCCTTCCCTGTGTGCTTCCGTAACCGCCGGAATACCACTGAAGGCTAAATTCATTTCTGTACCCGAGATCACCACTCCTCCGGAACGTCCATCAATCAGCAGTCTTAATGAAAATCTTTCATATTGAAAACTATTACTGAATCCGATCGTTGCCTTTGGATTAAAGTTTCCAACATATCCAAGGTCTTCACCCGATTGGAGCGTAGTATAGGGCTTACCATTTTCAGTAACCATTAACTGTCCCTTTTCATTTCTCTTCCACTTGTATGCCAGTAAATCTCCATAACTACCGCCTTCCTTAGCAACGGGTCTTCCCGAACGCACGGTTCCTCCGATATAAACGATTTTCAAGTCTTTTGAAAGTTCAACCACTTTATTCCGGTTCATACCAAGATTAAAAACTACATCCCAACTGAAGCGCTTCGACTTGACAGGAGTGCCACTTACCACCAGTTCAAATCCCTGGTTTTGTATATTGCCCGCATTAATATACTGACTGCCGTATCCTGTTGCGGTAGGTAAACTGATGGTGAGCAACTGGTTAAAAGAATTACTTTTATAATAAGTAGCCGTAAAACCTATCCGGTTATTTATAAATCTGGCTTCAATACCAAATTCCAGGTTTCTTACAATTTCAGGTTTCAGTCCGGGAATAGGCAGAACCGAAGACCGGCTCAAAAACCCATTTCCTGCACCTTGCTGATATCCATAAGTACTAACCAGCAATTGCGCCTGACCGCCATTACCTACAGAAGCATAATTGGCACTGGCTTTCAGAAATGAAATGACTTCAGGCAATTGCATTAAATCAGATAATATTAATGATACCCCTACTGATGGATAACTGAAAGAATGGGGAGCCGGTAGGGTTGAACTCCAGTCGTTGCGCAAACTGGCGTCTAAAAATATAGCATCCTTAAATGAAAAATTTACCTGCCCGAATACAGACTGGGTTTGAACTTCTGATGCACCGGTGCTTATTGCCGGGTTTGTTGCAAAATTTAAGCTGAATTTATTGGTGACATTCAACCCATTTGCCGTATTGTTGTTTTGTTCCCACAAATTATCCTGATAGATCGCACCTAAACGATAATCTATTTTAAAATCATTAGTGATATTGTTCTTGCCTTCCAGCATCAGATCGAGCCATTTTTGAGTAGTGGTGATTCCTGTTCTGCCATAATATCCCCCACTTTGGCTTGCCCAGAGTACGGTTCCGGTGGAATATCTGGAGTCAATACGATCAAATATCTTGTCCAAATTTGCTCTGCCTTTTAAATCCAGCCAGTCAGTTATTTTGAATTTCGCTGTAATAAAGCCCATTATCCGGTCCCTTACTTCATTAATAGCAGTTCTGTTGATTACCCAATAAGGGTTTTGATAAATTGCTGCCTGTGTTGAAGGCCAGGGCGTAGGTTCCGGAATGCCCACATTATTGATTACTTCATATTGCATAGCTTCTGCCGTACTAACGTTCCGGGGTGTCTGATAAATATCAATTGCCGGAGCATTTTCTTCACCGGTACGCGGCCGATTCTTTATAAGCTGATTTACATAGGTCACTTTGGCATCGGTTGAAAATCGTTTTCCAATTTGATTAGTTACCCGGAGATTTACAGTATGCCGAAGCAGATTATTACGAGGAACAATTCCATCAATATAATTATTTGTATACGACAAATACGTTTGCATTTTTTCGGAACCACCGGTAACCCCTATAGCATTATTATATGCCTTCCCGTTTCTGAATAAATCCCGGATATTATTAGGTTGGGGAGAATATTTTGCCTGTTCCCCCAGATGGTTAGTAATAGATTGTCCGTCTAATTTAGCACCCCAACTTTGGCCTGCATCCACATTAAACACACCTCCGTTGCCCTGACCATAACTATTTTGAACCTTTGGAAGCGCATAAACCGATTCAAAACCTACACCGGAGTTAAAGGAAACCGCAATTTTTCCTTCTTTACCTTTTTTCGTTGTTATCACAATTACCCCATTACCTGCTGCACTACCGTATAATGCGGCGGCAGAAGCGCCACGTAATATGGTTACAGATTCAATATCATCAGGGTTAATATTGGACGCGCCATCAGATCCCTGCACATCGCCCCAATCGCTCGAAGGAGTTCCATTGCTTCCATTCGTAATAGGAACACCATCCACCACAATTAAGGCATTATTATCTCCCTGAAGAGAACGATTTCCGCGCAGTATTATTCTTGCCCCGCTCCCCGGCCCCCCTGAACCCTGGGTAATGGTGGCATTGGCAATTTTACCCTGGAAGGAGTTGATTACATTGTTGGCATCACGCACTTCGGTAAGTGTTGAAGGTTTTACCGTTTGTGTGGCGTATACCAGGGTCTTGGCTTCACGGGTAATACCTAAAGCGGTTACCACCACCTCACTTAATTCCTGAGCTGCAGCGGCCAGCTCCACGGTTACACTACCGGTACTACCGGATACCGCAACTTCTTTAGTAGTAAATCCCACCGAACTTACCACCAGAGTAACTGTGGAAGAAGGTACTGAAAGCGTGAAACTACCATCAGATCCGGAGGTAGTTACCTGGGTAGAACCCTTAACGGAAACCGTGGCACCAACAATATCCGACCGGTCGCCCGCATTGACGACCTTGCCTGAAATGATTCTGTTTTGTGCAAAAAGGAGAAGCGTAAATACGGTACAAAAACTCGATAGAATCAACTTTAACTTGTTCATAAGCATGCAATATTATTTGAGATTAAAAGAGTTTGTAACCGGCCACAGGTAACCAATACCTTATCCGGTTATAATGATTAACTGTATTTAAAAAACGTGGACTTAGAAATGAATTAAAGCCATTCTGTGAAAGATTACCATCGGCAGTTCTAAAAAATTCCGGAAAGTAGCCCGTTATTTAAAGTTATTTCCTGAACCTGTAAAAGCAGAACTACAGCGCCTGCTTATCTGCAACCCTGCCATTTGCATAACGGGGTTTATCTTTTGATTAAAATAACCTTGTAATAACTAAACTCCTTTGTTTCAACGATTCGTCTGATAAGACACAGGATAGGTTGGACTTCTATAGCCTTTTCATTAAACTCCCTGCATTTTTTTAAGCACCAAAACCTCTGGCAGTTTTATGATTGGCTATAAACAATTACCAAATGTAAAAAATATTTATTCATCCAAAAGTATTTTTTAACACTTTTTTTAAAAATTTCGAAATTATTTAATAACATACCTCTATATCGGGATAATTTTTAGATTATTAAACGATTCAGGTTATTACGGTGATATTCACAAAAAAAGCATTAACGGGCATAAAACCCAAACTGGAATGAGGGTCCTTTACATTCTTCTCCCTTTCCTGCATTTTATTTCAGGTTCCTGAAATCAGATATTTTATGAAACGTGAGGTAATTGGCATCATGATTATTATGGGCATTCTCCTTTCCGTCAAAAAAAGCTGTTCTCGATAGAAATAATATATCATTTCCTTCAAACAAAAAATCAACATACTGAAATCCGTGATGGATAACATCGGGATGTTCCAGGATAACTTTTACATCTTCCCAATGGATAAGATCATACGATCTTCGAAGCATTAATACGTTTCTGAAAGTAGCCGGATTTCTGTCAGGATATTCATCCCTGTATTTCCGGGGAATACTGTTGGTCAGGGTCCAATAGTATTGTGAAACACTATCATATTTGATAACAAACTTTTTGCTTCCCCCATCGAATGGAATAAACCCCGTTGAGGGGTTGAAGTTCATCTGTTTTTGATCTTCTGATAAAGCAACCATTGCGGCTTTTTCATCGAAACTCTTTTTATTATCAACCCGGAGTATATCCCACATACGACCCTCCTTGTCAACCACAAAATTTCCTTCGAGCCATCCGCCAAAATTACCATCCATATAACTATTGTCATAAAGCATAGCGCCACTGGTTATCCATGATTTTGCATTCAATAAATCAGCATCAACTGGTGCAGACATCACCATGGCCCCATACCGTTTTCCCCATTCTCTTACAGGCCCAAATGCCGTTTCCATAGGCCGCCATAAATATCCCTTATAGCTGATCACAGGCATAGGTGCACAATGATATTCACCCGTCAGCAATACGCCGTTTTCCTTATTGGTGGGTACCGTCCAGCGCTTTCCCCCATCTGTAGATTTTCTGATCATTACACTACCATGGTGCCTGTCTGGCCCGAGCAAATAAAGCACTCCGTTATTTACAAACAATGAACTCCAAAATGCGCCCTTAATCTCACTAATTTTTTTCCAGGATTTGCCCTTATCCCGTGAACGGAATATTCGCGTCTCCGCCTGAGACCATTCTGAGCTTTCAGGACCAAAAAAGTCATGCGAGGCTACATAATCCCCATTGGGCAAAACGACAAGACTGGGAGAACCAATATACTTTTGTGTGTACGCAGGCTGATGACAAACAATGGTGCCGGGTATTTTAACAGCCTGGCCCACTGTAATATTTGAAATAATAAATAAGGAGCTAAATAAAAATGCTACAAATAAAGCACCTTTTCTGATATTCCTTTTTAATAAAACATTTACCATCTGAATAACAATTATCATTTACCAATCACCTCTTTTGGCCAGTGAATATCTATTCCCTGGCTCTGCAGGTATCGTTGAAAATCCAGTAATGCCCTTTTATTTCCGCGAATACTGTGCGGGGTTAGTTTGTTTGCAATAGCATAGGCAACTAATAGCCCCGAAGACTCTCCTATACTTCATTCTACCGGATGCAAACGGTAACATCCATTCGTAATATGTGTGGTGCCAATATTTTTATTGGCAGGAATAAGATTTCGCATCCGCTGGGGTAAAAGTGCTCCCAGTGGAATTTGAAAAGGAAGAGATGGAAAGTCAATATAATTATTGCCCCCGGTGCCTGGGTGTAAGTCAATGTGATATGACCCAATTCCTATGCTGTCAAAAAATTCAGCAGCTCTGTTTCCTTCCCTTTCTCCAGCAACCATTTTTCTATTTTCTTTGCCTACATGTTCTTCCAATATCGTAAAGACCGCTTTTATCCGGCGAGACTCGCGGATATAAGGATATTTTGCCAGCCCATCGGCAGTACCCATAACGTCCTTCCGCAAACGCAGCCCAGGCCACCCCTGTTTTCCGTCAGGGCGTGGCACTTCGGTTTGCAACCAATATAAGAGAGACAAACTGAGCTGCTTACCTTCTTCAAGGAAACGGCTGAAATCTGTTTTATTAACATCAATTAGGTTGTGCAAAAAATAATCGTTCTGCGGCCAGTTTACGATAGTAATATCTCCCTTATAAAATCCCGCCGCAAAATTATTCTTATCAATGATGCGACGGTAATTAAAAAGATTTAGTGTTTGACTGGTGGACTTCCCTGACGGGTCCAATCCCAATTCCCTGGGTTGTAGCGAGGCCGGATTGGAATAGACCAGAGAAAATAATTTTCCCGGCCATGCTGGTATTAACTCAGGTATTAGTCCTGACCAGTAGGAAAATTTTTCAGGTTTTTCAATAACATGGTTTTCTCCAGGCAAATAATCCATCGCAAAACAATAGGTGAATGCCTGGTTATCTGCGGGATTAGCACTTTCCTGCGCATGCAACTCCTGGGTCTCTTTTCGTGACTCAGCACCTGTAACGTATTCTGTTTTTGTGAGCGGCAGCAAATCTCCCAGTTCGGTAGCATCTATAAAGTATGCGCCATGCAGCACGATCTCTCTGTCAGAAATAGAACTGCTGACTTTCAGTGATTTTACCTGGTCTCTGTCCGTGTCCGCATCAATAACTTTATGATTCAATAATAAAACAAGCTTTCCTGAACTTAAATAAGGCAACAGTATATTATTTAGAATGGCTAACGCAATCCGAGGTTCAAAACACAGTCTGGATACGCTGCCATTACCGGGATTCAGATTTAAATTAGCCTTCGCAGATGAGGTTAGCGGATAATAACGACGGTAGTATTCACGGATGGCAGTTCGAAAATCTCTGTACGCAAATGTGGCTCCAAAAGATTCGATCCATTGATGTTCATCGGGGCAACTCAGTCCCTGTTGTGTAAGTTGTCCTCCGATCCAGTCGGTCTCTTCGGTCATGATCACCCGAAGTCCGTTACGTAATGCAGCCATAGCAGCTGCACAGCCTCCCATGCCGGCACCCGCAATGATCAGATCGGCTTTCATCTCCTCACTTACATTAGGGTTACGAGAAGACCCGGTTGCAGAAAGGGGTCCCTTAGGGGTAATCATTATTGCTCCAGCGCTTATGCTCAGCGATTGAAGGAAGTTTCTACGTTTCAAACATATTGTATTTTATTATTGAACTTATATTTTCGGGTTTGGCAGGTTGCATTTCGTAAATATACTTAAGTTTTATTGGATACCGGAAGGAGGAAGAAAGTCGCCGGAGGCGACAATAAAACTGACCGAGGCGAGGACGCCCCGCGCAGCAACCCAATTAAAAAAATATCGCTATATGAGGCGTCTTCGCCTCACATTATTATTTTGTCGCTTCCGCCGACCTCACAACAGACGCAAAAAAATAGACAATTAAAAAACCGTCAATCCATGAAAAAATGATTTAAATTAGGCTCTGTATTTTACATCTCCCTGCAATAAACCAGAATCATGAAAATACAAATCCTAAGAAAAGAGATAAGCTTATTATGGTTACTCAGCTTGGTCTTAACCCTTCAGGCCCAGCAACCACGTTTTTATAAGGAAATACAACAATTCAAAGAGGCAGACAGTCTTCAGTCTCCCGGCAAAGGTGCCATATTGTTTATTGGTAGCTCATCCTTTACAAAATGGAAAGACGTACAGGAGTATTTTCCAAAACATAAAATAATCAACCGTGGCTTTGGCGGCTCTTCCCTACCTGATCTTATTCGGTATGCTGACGATATTGTATTTCCATATAACCCTAAACAGGTTGTAATTTATTGCGGGGAAAATGATTTAGCAGCATCCGATACCGTTAGTGGTGTAACCGTAGCCCAAAGATTTATCACCCTCTTCAATATAATACGGGCAAAATTACCACGAATTCCAATTGTATATATATCTATGAAACCCAGTCCCAGCAGGGAGCACCTGATGCAAAAAATGGATATAGGCAATTACTTTATCAGAAAATTCTTATTAGAAAACAAAAGGTCGGATTTCGTTGATGTATATCATCAAATGGTGGATGAAAATGGCAGACCACAAAAGGAATTGTTTATTCAGGATATGTTACACATGAATAGCAATGGTTACGCTATCTGGCAAGAAGTATTAGAGCCTTATTTGAAATAATTAAATGACAATCTTTATGCGATTTCTATTCTTGATACCACTTATGATAGTCATGAGTCCGGCATATTCTCAGATGGGGAAACAAAAACCAATGAATATTATCTTTATTCTTGCTGATGACCATCGTTATGATGCTATGGGCTTTATGAACAAGATGCCGGGGTTACAAACACCTGGCATGGATCGGATGGCAAAAGAAGGTATGCACCTTAAAAATGCTTTTGTTTCAACCGCACTCTGTTCTCCCAGCAGAGCTTCTATTTTAACCGGACAATATGCACATACACATACTGTGGTAGATAACCATGCCCCCCTGCCTAAAGACCTCAGATTTTTTCCGCAGTATCTGCAACAAAAAGGATATCAGACTGCATTTATGGGGAAATGGCACATGGGCGCTACCAACAATGATAATCCTCAGCCCGGATTTGATTATTGGATCAGTTTTCCCGATCAGGGAGTTTATTATAATCCATTGTTT
>CAZFGP010000008.1:0-55954 GCA_964518685.1 uncultured Terrimonas sp. | reverse complement strand
ATTGAAACAGGATATGCACCATCCAGCGGTGGCAGACGCCCATTAATGTATTCTTTGAAATCGGATTTTCTTTTTACTATTGCTGTGGCAATGGACCAATTCTATACCAGGATTGCGATATTGGATATGCAGAATCAAATCCTCTGTCCGCTCCAAAAGTTTGAGCTTAGACTACACAACAATCCGCAGGCTTTATCCACATTGGCAGAAAAAATCAACTCCGCAATAGAAGCATCTAACCTTAGTAAAAGTAGGATAGCCGGCATTGGCATAGGCATGCCGGGTTTTGTAGACCCGCAGTTAGGCATCAATTACACATTTTTATCAACGAAAGGAGAGAGCATTACCCATTTTGTGTCGGAAAAAACAGGTATTCCCTGCTTTATCGAAAATGATTCCGGAATCGTTGGACTTGCAGAATTACGATTTGGAATAGCGCGGGATAGGCGCAATGCCATGGTTATTAACATTGGTTGGGGAGTGGGGCTGGGCATGATTTTAGAAGGTGCATTATTCAGAGGCGAAAATGGTTTTGCAGGAGAGTTCAGCCATATTCCCCTCTTTGATAATGGGAAATTATGCAGTTGCGGGAAAAGCGGTTGCCTTGAAACAGAAACTTCTTTATTTGTATTGGTAGAAAAAGCAAAAGAAGGTTTAAATACCGGGAAGGTTAGTGTTTTAAAAGGTTTGCTTTCGGGCAGGGAGGAAGACCTTGAAAAGGATGCCGAAGCCATAATATCCGCTGCAAGCAAAGGGGATAGTTTCGCGATAAAATTACTATCTGAAGCCGGATATAACATCGGAAGAGGAATTGCAATTCTGATTCACCTTCTCAATCCCGGTATCGTAGTTTTAAGTGGCAGGGGAGCGCTGGCAGGTAAAATATGGCAAGCACCTATCCAACAGGCGCTAAATGAACATTGCATTCCCCGGTTGGCAATAAACACTGAAATAAAAGTTTCAAAACTGGGCTATGAAGCCGAACTAATTGGTTGCGCTGCCCTGATAATGGAAAAATCAGATGAACTGCTTACC
Organism: uncultured Terrimonas sp.; assembly: GCA_964518685.1. Lineage (GTDB taxonomy): Bacteria > Bacteroidota > Bacteroidia > Chitinophagales > Chitinophagaceae > Agriterribacter. Next base: position 54,919 of record CAZFGP010000008.1, on the reverse strand, counting down.
AAAACTTCTAAAGCGGATTCAAGCATAAAACCTTCAAAAATAATTCGGATAACAAATTGATCCTTTAGAATAATACACTTCAACCATTTTGAATTCGGGTCGGAAACTAAAGGCGGGTTATCGTTAAACGACATAACGAATTTACCTTCCCTGTTTATCTATTAAGCGGGAATGCTTACTTTAGCAGCTTATGTTATTCAGAGATGTAATCGGGCAGGAAAAGGTGAAACACGAGCTTTTGCAGATGGTTTACCAAAACAGGCTCAGCCATGCATTGTTGTTCCTGGGAAAGGAGGGTTCGGGAGTCCTCCCTTTAGCGCTTGCTTTTGCCGGCTATGTAAATCTCTCTTCTTATTCGGCTGCTACCACCGGTGTTGTCGCTGATTCCGGGGGCTTGTTTGGAGATCAGGAATCTGTTCCGCAACTCCAGCCTCAAAACATATGTACCCCTGCCGAAGCCGATACATGGATGCAAAATCATGCTGCATGGTCAAAGGTATCAGACATGGTTCACCCTGATATTCATTTTTCTTATCCCATTTTCCCTAAAAAGAGCGGAGACAAACCAGTCTGCACCGAATTTATTCGCGAATGGAGGGAATTCATCAAACAATATCCTTATGGAAACAGCTACGACTGGCTGCAATTTTTAGGAGCAGAAAATAAACAGGGAAATATCCCGGCATCAGAATGCAGTGATATAATACGAAAACTGAGCCTGAAAAGCTTTGAAAGCAGATATAAGATTTTATTGATGTGGCTGCCCGAATACCTGGGAAAAGACGGAAACAGGTTATTAAAACTTATAGAAGAACCACCACAGGATACCTTATTTATATTAGTATCAGAAAACGAAAACCTTATTTTACCCACCATTCTCTCCCGTACCCAATTAGTGAAAGTGCCTGCGTTAAAGATTGAAGAAATTGAAACGGCGCTAATTGAAAAAGGGAAATTGAGCGGGGCACAGGCGCGCCAAATTGCTTTGATAAGCGAAGGGGACTACCATGAAGCACTTCAATTAATACAGCATACGGAAAACGATTGGCAAGGTCTGATACGCGACTGGCTGAATTGTATTCTGAAAACAGATTTGATCGCCCAGGTGAAATGGATAGAAGAAATGAGCAGGTTGGGACGGGAGAAACAAAAACAATTTTTACTTTATTTCAACCATTTGTTACAACAGGCAATCCGAATACAAATAATTCCCGATTTAAATAACCAACTGCCGGAAACAGAACTGGATTTTGTGAAGCGACTGAACAAGAGAATTTCCTTTAATCAACATCGGATTATCGTTGAAGAATTGGATAGGGCCTCTTACTATATTGAAAGAAATGCAAATGCTAAATTGCTTTTTCATGCCCTTACCATTAAACTCTATCATATTATAGCAAAAAATGAGATGGTGGAAATAAAATAATGCGCTCGGGTTTTCAATAGCTCTTATTCTTTCTTCTTTTCCTGATTATACCTCAACAGGCTCTTTCTAAATTTGAGTTGAATCCTCCTCTTCATGAATCCCGTCCAGCCGAAGAGGAATCCCTTCCACCCATAGGCTTGACCAATCCAGGTACTGAGCCTGAAGGCATCACTATGTTCGATAATTCTCCCTTCACGCAAACGCATAAACGATTTTGCTTGTACAGCGATCTTTCTTGCCGATTTTGAAAACGTATATTCGATATGCCATTTGCATGTTGCATATTCTTGATCCAGCAATTCAATCTCAGAAAAATGAATTGAAATATTTTTTGCATTATTGAAAAATATTTTCCACATATCCCTCACCTCATCGTTATGTAACAACCCCACTATTGGATTACTGTAAATAACCTGTTCGCTATAACCCTGATTCATGCCGTGCACATCCAGATGTTGAAAAGCCATATAAAATTTTTCAATGATCGTCTTATTAATGTCCATCTGTCGTTATTTCGTTCTTTCAATAGCATCCAGAATTATTTTACAGGCAGCAGTGACAGCCTGCTCACCGATATTGAGCGGTGGGGCAATGCGCATACAATTGGGTGCAAACAAAAACCAGTCAGTAAGTACGCCGTCTTCTATACAACGATCAATAATGGACTTATTGCGTTCAAAATTTTCAAATTCAACCGCAATCAGAAGTCCGGCAGAACGAACCGAAGCAATTTCCGGATGCTTTAGCAGAGAAAGAAAAAGTCGTTCCTTCGATTTAACCTGCTCCACAATCTTGTCCTCCAGCAAGACCTCTGCCGCCGCCAGTCCTGCAGCACAGCTTACCGGATGCCCGCCAAAGGTAGTGATATGTCCAAGCACCGGGCGATTTGTCAGGCATTGCATCAGTTGTTTATCGGCTATGAAAGCGCCGAGAGGCATTCCGCCTCCTATGGCCTTACCTAACAATACAATATCCGGAATAAACTGTAGCTGCTCAAACCCCCACAATGTTCCGGTACGCCCAAAGCCGGTTTGAATTTCATCCAATATCAGCAGGCTGCCGGTTTCGGTACATCGCTTGCGCAATGCTTCCATCCATGCAATGGAAGGCGCAACCACTCCCCGTTCCGCTTGCACCGTTTCTGCAATAACACATGCCGTAGAAGAACTGATATCCTTCAGATCATCATACGAATTATAATTCAGATGTCTTATGCCCGGCAATAGGGGACGATAAGCATTCCGCCAGTATTCATCTCCAATAATGCTTAAGGCGCCCTGGGTTGATCCATGGTACGATTGGTTAAAAGCTACAATCTCAGTACGTCCGGTATAGCGTTTGGCCAATTTCATTGCACCTTCTACGGCTTCTGCTCCTGAATTAGTATAATACACAGCATTCAGCGATGAAGGCAAATGTTGTGCAAGAAAATGGGCATATGCCACCTGCGGAGTTTCAACCAATTCTCCATAAACCAATACATGAAGGTATTGGTCTGCCTGCCTCTTAATGGCTTCAATTACCCTCGGATGCCTGTGACCGATATTACAAACACTAACTCCGGCTATCAAATCGGTATAGGCTTTACCATCCGCATCCCACAGGGTTGATCCTTCTGCCTTAATGATTTCAAGAGCCAACGGCGCATCTGAAGTTTGCGCTACATGTTGCAAAAAAAGTTGTCGCTGATTCAACATGCTGCAAAGGTCGCAATTCTATATAAAATTGCCGCAGACAGTTCGTTCATTGTATTCTGGCCAAGGTTACCACCTGCCTGAACTTTTTTGTATTCCCACCCAGATTATACACCTCGGTGAGTACGATATATATTCCGGTACCAGCAGGTACATTCTTTTCATCCAGTCCATCCCATCTGAAATAACCATTGGTTCCGCAAATGCCATTTCGTACCAGAAATCGCACCGTTCTCCCATATGCATCAAATACCGTGATATTACAAACATAACCGGGTTCCGGAAACTGATAGCTAATCAAAAGAAAATCATCCCGACCATCGTTATCGGGAGAAAATATGTCCGGACTAAGGGCAATCTCTCCCCTTAAGTTCATCCCGGATTGATACTGAGAATTTTGATAGGCAGGTGTTCCATAACCCGAGCTGGAAGAAGCCGAGTGCCAGCTATTTCCATCCTGAGAAGGGAGATGGTAACCTATTCTTTCCAATGCAATTCCTTTAGGGTTTACAATTGATTTCAAATGCCACTTCTCGCTATAATTCACTTCATCTATCACACTGCCTTGTGTATTTAACAGTACTACGGTACCCGAAGTATTAGGAAAGGAAGGCATATCAGCCATTTCAATCAGAGCTTTTGGGTTATTGACCAGGAATTGTCTTTGAATGGCTGCAGCATTTTCCGTAACCACCAGGAAATCACCGGGAAAAATCGGGGAATCGGTTGCAGAAATTTGTTTTATGGAACTGAGATTACCTCCAGGAGTACGATTGGCAACAAAGAGATCTCTTGCATTAAAGATATAGCTGCTGATATTATATATTTCCACATAATCGGCACCATCCGGAGCGGGATTGAACATAATTTCATTAATCACCAAATTTCCCTCTTCGGGAAGCTGACCCCACCCGGCCCGCACTGTAACAGGCTGACTCATGATGTTTCCGCTGCAATCAGATAAATGTTTCACTTCCAGTGTATACACTTTATTTTGTTCCAATCCCTTATCCAATTTTATAACCAGAGTATTATACAGAGGCGGTTGTGGTATTATTTGTTGCAGGGTGATGCCATCGCTGAAAAGGTAGTTTTCTCTCCGCACTGCCGTTTGGCTATCTATCGGCTCATCAAAAAAAAGGGTAAGATGAAGGGGGTCTGCTGCATAAGTCCGTTGCAACAGAGGTTCATCGTTATCTCTTCTATTCCCCTGCACAGAATTGGGTAGCCCGGGCGTCCCACCTGATGGATGAATACTTGCTATCCAGTTAACCGCTCCGCCACAAGGGTTCCTTGCATCTATCATTTCCAACGACCAACCTACTACAGCCTTTACCTCATTTTGATACCAGCTCCGGTTGTATTGTACAGCATGCATGAGCTGATCCTCATCGGTTAATAAGATGATCAGATCTTCATTTACCCTCAGAACCGGGAAACGGGATACCCCTATAATTGGCACCGTATCGGCGAATAGTTTTGCATTTGAATGGGAAGAGATTACAACAAAATGTGCGGGCTTCAATATAAAATGTGCTCCAATTACCGCAGTATTATTCTCATCACTCAACTTCCATCCATAAAGATCGTACTCCTGATCAGAAGTATTATAAAGTTCTACATATTTACCATTAGGCAAATCCGGAGATAAAGAAGGCGGGTTAACCATTATTTCATGAATGATCACATCATAGCGGACAGGCTGCCGTGCCTGAAGTAGGATAAAAGCAAAAAGCAAAGGAAAGCAGACGACGATGTTTTTCATCTTTGTGTTTTATTATACATAGGTTGGCTAACTCCCCAAGAATTCAACCAAAACGTTGCCAGAACTTGAAGATAACGAATATATCCTTCTTTTTCGCTGGCTTTTCAGTGAAAAAATTTAATTTCGCCGATTGCTATGACCATCCTTAGCTCTATTGCCACCTCAGTGTATTTTAGTATTCTTTTTATCCAGTATATTTGATCTCTTTTTTTGTAAATAATAAAGGCATGCCTCAAAAAATTTCAATCCCTAATCTCATTCAACAACTCTCCGAACAAAATATTAAAAAGGTAAAACTGGCAGTAACCGATATTGATGGTGTTCTGCGTGGCAAAATGGTCAGCTTCGACAAATTCAAATCTATTGCAGACAGCAATTTCGGCTTCTGTGACGTAGTATTTGGCTGGGATAGCTGTGATGTTTGCTATGACAACTCTGAAGTAACCGGCTGGCATACCGGATATCCCGATGCTAATGCTGTAGTGGATATTCAAACCTTCCGTCGCATTCCGTGGGAAAACGATCTGCCATTTTTTCTGGCAGATTTTGATGATGGTAAGGAGGGTTGTGCCTCCGTATGTCCGCGTACCCTGTTGAAAAAGATAAACCGGCAGGCGTTGAATGAAGGGTTTCTCTCCATCTGTTCTCAGGAATTTGAATGGTTTAATCTTCAGGATAATATACCTGAATTATATGCCAGTAAATTCAGAGATCTTCGTCCGCTAACGCCCGGAATGTTTGGGTATTCTGTTTTGCGCGCCTCTCAAAAAGGTGATTTCTTCCACGACCTTTTTGACTCATTAAACAAATTCGATATCCCTATAGAAGGCCTGCATACAGAAACCGGACCCGGCGTTTATGAAGCGGCTATTATGTATTCCAATATTCTGGAGGCAGCCGACCGGGCTGTATTATTCAAAAGCGGGGTAAAGGAAATTGGTTCCAGACATGGTATCCTCCCCACTTTCATGGCCAAATTTAGCGAAGATTTGCCGGGATGCAGCGGTCATGTTCATCAGAGTTTATGGTCATCCGACGGCAAACAAAACCTGTTTTTCGATAAAGAAAGCAAGAGCGGCTTCAGCGCCTTAATGGAAAGCTATATGGCGGGTCAATTATATTGTCTTCCTCATATTCTCCCCATGTATGCGCCTACTGTAAACAGTTTCAAGCGCCTGGTGGAAGGCGCCTGGGCTCCCACCACGCTTACCTGGGCCATTGACAATCGCACCACAGCATTGCGGGCTATGCCTACTGGTGAAAAATCTACACGGTTAGAAACCAGAGTCGTAGGGAGTGACTCCAATCCCTACTTAGCCATGGCAGGATGCCTGGCCTCCGGATTATACGGAATCAAAAAAAATATGAAACTACCGGTGCCCGCTACTATTGGCAATGGATATGAAGATAAAAAGCTGGGTATCTTACCTGCTAACCTATGGGATGCGGCGCAGGCCATGAAACATTCTGAGGTTGCCAAAGAATTATTCGGAGAACCCTTTGTAGCCCATTTTACGGGAACCCGGGAGTGGGAGTGGAGACAGTTTTCAAAAGTGGTTACCGACTGGGAACTTCGGCGGTACCTGGAAATTATTTAAATGCAGAAAAACTCCCTAATCTAAATCCTAAATTTCAAATCTTACATTTTTAATATGCTTTTCGATACAATTTATCAGTTTAACTTCCCCACTACTATTCGGTTTGGAGCAAATGTAGTAAAGGAATTACCGGCTTATTTAAAAACAAACCGGTTAAAGGCCCCTTTAATTGTGACGGATCCTAATGTGTCACAACTGCCTTTTTTCAAAGCCATTGTTGAGGACTTGAAAGAACACGGAATCTCGGTTGAAGTATTTTCCGACATCCATAAAAATCCGGTAAAGTCCGATGTTTATAAGGGCGTGGAAGTGTGGGATAATACGGACAGAGATTGTGTCATAGGTATTGGCGGTGGCGCCGGTTTAGATGTTTCGCGGGCGATTTTGCTGCGTATTAATCACCGGGAAGATCTTTTTAAATATGACGACCTGATTGGCGGCGACATATACGTTACCAACGATGTCCCACATTTTATAACGGTACCTACCACATCAGGCACAGGAAGCGAAGTTGGCCGAAGCGCTATTATTGCAGACGATGAAACCCATCAGAAAAAAATACTGTTCTCTCCCAAACTCATGGCTAAAATTGTTTTTGCTGATCCGGTATTAACCATGAATATTCCGGCTCCTATTACGGCCGCCACGGGAATGGATGCGCTGACACATAATATGGAAGCCTTCCTGGCAAAAAACTACAACCCGATGTGCGATGGTATAGCGCTCGAAGGAATGCGACTGATTCATGAATCTCTGGAAAGGGCTACCAACAAACCAGATCTTGAATCGAGGAGTAAAATGTTACTGGGATCTATGATGGGTGCCATAGCTTTTCAAAAAGGATTAGGGGTAGTTCACTCACTGGCACACCCGTTGTCATCATTACTCGATACACATCATGGGTTGGCTAATGCAGTAAATATTCCTTATGGAATGGCGTTTAATATTGCCGGATTCGAGAGCAAATTTTCAAAGATGGCTCATGCACTCGCCCTGCAAAAAGAAACAGGAGACGCCGTTATTGAATATTTGTTCGGACTGAACAGTAGAATCGGAATTCCGCACCACCTGCGCGATATCGGGGTAAAAGAAGAACATATTGAAACTCTGGCTGATCTGGCATTTGCCGATTTCGCTCATCCCAATAATCCAAAACCGGTTTCACGGGAAGATTTCAAACAACTGTATTTAAAAGCTTTGTAATGCCGGAATTAAAGACAGTAATAGGCGTAACAGACTGTAGTAAATATAAGAATTATAGCAACTGGATCTCATCATCCGGTCACGTGGAAATCATACCACTCAGCCCTGAACGCAATAACCTGGAAGACCTGTCCGCTTGCGATGGCGTAATGCTAACAGGTGGAGAGGACGTTCATCCCCGGTATTATAATCATCCTGAATTTTATCCTTATTGCTATGCTGATGATGTGAACGAATTAAGGGATGAATTTGAATTGGAAATTCTGAAATATACAGAAACACATCATATTCCGGTATTAGGCATATGCCGGGGGCTGCAGATTGCCAATGTCTTTTTTAAAGGAACACTCATTCCCGATTTACCTCAGTGGGGTAAATTCAATCATTCCAAGCTTCCTGATGATACAGATCGTTATCATGCCATACAGGTAGATCCCAACTCCCAATTAGTTCAAATTCTTGGTGAGAGCAAGGGAATGATTAACAGCAATCATCACCAGTGCATAGACAGGGTTGGACAACAACTCATTGCGTCTGCTCTTTCGCCAGACGGGGTTATAGAAGCAATGGAAAGAAGGGAACCGGATACCGGCGCTTTTTTGCTGCTGGTTCAATGGCATCCCGAACGTATGAAAGATCAGCGCAGTACATTTGCTCAAAAAGTGAGGGCGTCTTTTATGACCGCCTGTCTAAAGAAAACAATGGAACAACAATAAGGAGTCATTCATACGCATACAAATACAATTAATCATATTTCATTATGCAGATTATTAACCCAGCCACAGAAGAAATCATTCAGGAAATTGCAGAAGATTCACCAGAAATAATTTCACTAAAATATCAGCATGCACGAGTAGCACAACCCGTTTGGGCCAGTGTTCCTCTGAACCAGAGAATTGCCTGCATTGAAAAATTTTACGAACTCCTGGAAGAAGAAAAAAATATCCTGGCAGAAACGCTCACCAAAGAGGTTGGCAAACCTTTACAACAATCGTATAACGAATTAAGCGGTGCAAGGAAACGAATTGCTTTTTTCATTGAAAACGCTGCGAAATGGCTGGCTGAAGAATGGATTACCCAGGACGATACCACCAAAGAAAAAATTGTTTACGAACCACTGGGGGTAATTGCCAATATCTCCGCCTGGAATTATCCTTATCTGGTGGGAGTAAATGTATTTATTCCGGCTTTAATGGCTGGCAACACTGTGCTTTATAAACCTTCCGAATATGCTACCTTGACCGGACTTCAAATTAGGAGATTATTGCACCAATCGGGGATACCAGAACATGCCTTTCAAATCATCATTGGCAAAGGAGTAGCCGGTCAGGCCTTACTGGAACTACCGCTCAATGGTTATTTCTTTACGGGGAGTTACCGGACCGGCAAATACATCGCTGAGCATACTGCCGGTAAATTAGTGCCTGTTCAATTAGAGCTTGGTGGAAAGGATCCCCTTTACGTGATGGATGATATAAAAGATGTGAAAGAGGTGGCCGCTGCAGCGTTGGAAGGAGCTGTATATAACAACGGGCAGAGTTGTTGTGCTGTGGAAAGGATTTATGTACAGGATAAAATATACGAACCATTTGTACAGGCTTTTGTGGAACAGGCCAAAAAGATGTCGGTGGGAGATCCTATGGATACAAAAACAGAAATTGGACCCCTGAGCAGAAAGGAACAACTGAAAGTGCTTATAGAACAGGTGAAAGATGCTAAATCCAAAGGCGCAAAGATTCTGCTTGGAGGAGAGGAAATAAAAACAAAAGGATACTTTTTTATGCCTACCGTAGTGGTGAACACCAATCATACTATGCAATTGATGACAGAAGAATCTTTTGGCCCGGTAATAGGAATTCAAAAAGTAATAGACGATATGGAAGCTGTTCAACTGATGAAGGACACACCCTACGGGCTCACCGCAGCCGTTTATTCGCAAGATCCCGGGAGGGCGGAAGCCGTAATGAAACAAATGGATACCGGTACAGTGTATTGGAACTGTTGCGACAGGGTAAGTGCGGGACTTCCCTGGTCAGGAAGAAAGAACTCCGGTCTTGGCATCACCCTGTCTTATATGGGAATCCGGGCCTTCGTTCAACCGAAGGCTTACCATTTGCGTGGATAAAGACGAACTGCACTTACAATAATTTTCGCTAATTTGTCAACAAGAAACGAAGCATGGTAATTCTTTCTTATACAGTAAAAAATATACGGAGTTCTTCCGCATGGGCGGGGCAGGCTATCCGGCAAAACATAAAAACCAAAAATTAACGGATGAAAGAAAACGAATTCACTGCAGTATGTTTCGGCGAAGTGCTCTTTGATATTCTTCCGGACAAAAAGCTTCCCGGCGGCGCACCAATGAATGTGGCCTACCACCTCAATCAAATGGGAATCCCTACGGCTATGGTTAGCAGTATAGGAGATGATGAACTGGGCAATGAGTTGCTGGATTATTTCACCTCCAAGAAAGTTTCGGGCAAATTCATTCAAAAGGATTATGAGCATGATACCAGCAGGGTTCTTGCCAAAGTGGAAGGTAATCAGGTGACTTATGATATTATAAAACCCGTTGCCTGGGATTTTATAAAATACAATAAGGCAATTGAAAATCTGGTCAGCAAGGCCCGGTATTTCATATTTGGTAGCCTTGGTGCAAGATCAGAGGTATCGAAACGCACGCTATTTGAATTGCTGGAAATTGCTCCCTTTAAAATCTTAGATATCAATCTCCGACCTCCACACTACGAAAATACAACCCTTGAATATTTGCTTCAGCATGCAGATATGCTGAAACTGAATGATCAGGAGCTGGAGATTCTATCCGGCTGGTATGGGTTTTCGGGAAATGAAAAAGAGCAAATGGAATCGTTAAAAGACAAATTTCATTTTAATACGGTTATTACCACCCGTGGAGATAAGGGCGCTGCTGTATTGCACGAGGGCGGCTGGTACGAACACCCCGGCTTTAAGGTACAGGTTGCCGATACCATAGGAAGCGGGGATGCTTTTCTGGCGGGATATATTTCAAGGTTTATGCAACAAATGCATACTGCTGAGATTTTGGAATTCGCATGCAAAATGGGCGCTTTTATGGCTTCCCGACCAGGTGCATGCCCTTCCTACACCATGGCAGAAGTGGAGGAAGTGAGCGCCGATGCAAAAGAATAACCCTTACATTAAGATCTTGAGTTTTTCACATTTTGATCACGTTTTAAAAAAACAGGTTAAAATTTAAAAAAACTTGTTATAATGTCTTTATTCTTTACCTTTGCACTCCTTAAATTGGGCCTGATACAATTTGACTTTTCAATTGAATTATAAGTGACTGAACTCTAACTACTTCTATTTATAGTATGAATAGAAGCAGATAGGTATTTGTCATTGAACCAAATAAAAAAGCGCTTTTTATATTATGTCTTCAACAAAAGTTGCTGTAAACAATAGAATTGATTTCGGAAAAATCAAGCATTTAGCAGAAACGCCGGACTTATTAGAAATTCAAATTCAGTCTTTTAAAGAATTCTTCCAGTTAGAAACTACCCCTGACAAAAGGAATGTGGAAGGTCTGTTTAGAGTATTCAAGGAAAACTTTCCGATAACAGACACCCGCAATATTTTTGTTCTGGAGTTCCTGGATTACTTCATTGATCCTCCGCGGTATAGCATCGAGGAATGTATGGAAAGAGGGTTAACCTATGCTGTGCCGCTAAAGGCGAAGCTTCGGTTAAGTTGTAACGATGAAGAACATGTGGATTTTCAAACCATTGTTCAGGACGTTTTTTTGGGTAATATCCCCTATATGACCCCGCGGGGTACTGTTGTGATCAACGGCGCGGAAAGAGTAGTGGTATCTCAGCTACACCGGTCTCCCGGAGTATTCTTTGGTCAGTCACTGCATCCCAATGGCACCAAGATCTATTCAGCCAGGGTAATTCCTTTTAAAGGCGCCTGGATGGAGTTTGCCACCGACATCAACAATGTGATGTATGCCTACATTGACCGTAAAAAGAAATTCCCGGTAACTACCCTGCTCCGTTCTATCGGTTACGAAACGGATAAAGACATCCTGGAATTATTCGGCATGGCCGATGAAGTGAAAGGAGACAAAAAATCGTTGACTCCTTTTTTGGGTAAACGTCTCGCTGCCCGGGTATTAAGAACCTGGGTGGAAGACTTTGTGGACGAAGACACCGGAGAAGTGGTTTCTATAGAAAGAAACGAAGTGGTGCTGGAAAGAGACACCGTTCTGGACGAAGAAGCCATTGAAATGATTGCGGAGATGGACGTAAAAGAAGTCTTTATCCAGAAAGAAGAAGTAAGCGGTGATTATGCAATAATATATAATACCTTAAATAAAGATAGCGCCAACTCAGAACTGGAAGCGGTTCAGCATATTTATCGCCAGTTGCGCGGTGCTGATGCTCCGGACAATGAAACGGCACGTGGTATTATTGATAAATTATTCTTCTCCGATAAGAGGTATGATCTGGGAGAGGTGGGGCGTTACAAGATTAACCGTAAGCTCAGTATTACCCAACCTCTGGAACAGAAAACTCTCACCAAGGAAGACATCATCGAAATCATAAAGTACCTGGTGCGGTTAACCAATGCCAAGGCTGAAATTGACGATATTGACCACCTTAGTAACCGCCGGGTACGCACGGTTGGAGAGCAGTTGTTTGCACAATTTGGAGTGGGTCTTGCACGTATGGCAAGGACCATCAGAGAGCGGATGAACGTTCGTGACAATGAAGTGTTTACCCCGGTAGACCTGATTAACGCCAGAACTTTATCTTCCGTAATAAATTCCTTTTTCGGAACCTCCCAATTATCTCAGTTTCTTGACCAGACCAATCCGCTTAGCGAGATTACCCATAAACGGCGTATATCTGCCCTCGGACCCGGGGGATTAAGTCGTGAAAGAGCGGGATTTGAAGTTCGCGACGTACACTATTCTCATTACGGCCGTCTTTGCACTATAGAAACTCCTGAAGGTCCTAATATCGGTCTTATATCAACGCTTTGCGTTCACGCTAAGATCAATGAAATGGGCTTCATAGAGACGCCTTACCGTAAGGTGCATGATGGCAAAGTGGATATGAAGGATTTGGAGTATTTGAGTGCAGAAGAAGAGGATGAAGCAAAAATAGCACAGGCCAATGCGCCTTTGGATAAGGATGGTGAGTTTGTTGAAAGTACGGTGAGATCACGGCAAACCGGCGACTTTCCTATTCTGGAAAGAAACGAAGTGGAATATATGGATGTGGCACCCAATCAGATTGTGGGATTAAGCGCTTCGCTTATCCCGTTTCTGGAACACGATGATGCCAACCGCGCCCTCATGGGTTCTAACATGCAACGTCAGGCGGTACCGCTGATTGTACCACAGGCTCCCTTTGTAGGAACAGGGCTTGAAGGAAAGGCAGCCAGAGATGCCCGGATTCAGATTCATTCAGACGGAGAAGGTGTAATTGAATTTGTTGACGCTAATGAAATACATGTTAGATACGAAAGAGATGAAGCGCATAAATTAGTAAGCTTTGAAGATGATCTGAAGATTTACAGACTGACAAAGTTTATGAAAACAAACCAGGAAACCTGTATCAACCTGCGTCCCGCCGTAAAGAAAGGACAACGTGTTAAGAAAGGCGATTTTCTTACAGAAGGATATGCCACTAAAGACGGAGAACTGGCTTTAGGACGTAATCTTAAGGTCGCCTTTATGCCCTGGAAAGGTTACAACTTTGAAGACGCTATTGTAATAAGTGAAAAAGTTGCCCGTGAGGACTTGTTTACCTCTATCCATATTTCAGAATATGAGTTGGAAGTACGCGATACCAAATTGGGAGAGGAAGAGTTAACACCGGATATCCCCAATGTTTCCGAGGAAGCAACAAAAGATCTTGATCAAAATGGCATCATACGGATAGGCGCACAGGTGAGAGAGGGCGATATTATTATCGGAAAAATTACGCCAAAAGGAGAAAGCGATCCCACCCCTGAAGAAAAATTGCTGAGAGCTATTTTTGGTGATAAAGCCGGGGACGCAAAAGATGCCTCTTTAAAAGCACCCAGTGGAACAGAAGGAGTGGTTATTGATAAAAAACTATTCCAGCGGGCAAAGAAAGATAAGAATATGAAGGTGCGGGAAAAGGCTGCTATCGAAAAACTGGAAAAGGCACATGAGCATCATGAAAAGGAATTATTGGATGTATTGATCAGCAAATTGCAGGTACTTCTGAAAGATAAAAATTCTGCCGGGGTAACCAACAATTTTGGTGAAATGCAGATTGGCAAGAGCGCTAAGTTCACTGCCAAAAACCTTACCGGGCTTGACTATCAAAATATCAATCCTTTAGGATGGACAGGAGATACACATGTTGACAATCAGATTAATATTCTGTTGCACAACTATAATATCAAGTTCAATGAAGAATTAGGAAGATATAAAAGGGAGAAGTTCAATATTTCTATTGGGGATGAATTACCTGCCGGAGTGTTGAAATTAGCGAAGGTTTATCTTGCCGTAAAGCGTAAACTGAAGGTGGGCGATAAGATGGCGGGGCGTCATGGAAATAAAGGAATTGTAGCGAAAATTGTACGTGCGGAAGACATGCCTTTTCTCGAAGACGGGACTCCGGTTGATATCATTCTCAATCCGTTAGGCGTACCCAGTCGTATGAATCTGGGGCAGATTTATGAAACGGTATTGGGATGGGCTGCGGAAAAATTAGGAGTAAAATTTGCAACCCCGATTTTTGATGGGGCTGAGCCGGAAGAAATTGCCGATTATATCAAAAAAGCCAACTTACCATCTTTCGGTCATACTTACCTGTGCGACGGTGAAACAGGAGAACGATTTGACCAGAAAGCGACCGTTGGTATCATTTATATGATTAAGCTGCATCACATGGTAGATGACAAGATGCATGCAAGAAGCATTGGACCCTACAGCCTGATTACCCAGCAACCGTTGGGCGGAAAGGCGCAGTTTGGAGGTCAGCGTTTTGGGGAAATGGAAGTGTGGGCGCTTGAGGCCTACGGCGCTTCCAACATATTACAGGAATTGCTTACCCTCAAATCGGATGATATTATCGGCCGTGCAAAAACCTACGAGGCTATTGTGAAAGGTGATAATATACCCAGAGCAGGTTTACCCGAATCTTTCAACGTGTTGGTAAATGAGTTGAGAGGACTTGGATTAGAGCTGAAGTTTGAATAGAACGCACAAGAGTGCGACGCAACGGAAGTTGAAAGCAGCAGTAAAGCCGGTAACAAAAAGGATACAGATTTAAAAAAGTCTGTAATCTCAAATGTAAAAATCTAAATCTTAAATAAGATTATGGCTATCAAAAAAGATAATCGTCCCAGATCAAACTTTTCAAAGATCACCATCAGTCTGGCTTCACCGGATACTATCCTGGAAAGGTCTTATGGTGAGGTTTTGAAGCCTGAAACTATAAATTACCGCACCTACAAGCCCGAACGTGATGGTTTGTTTTGCGAAAGAATTTTCGGACCAGTAAAAGACTACGAATGTGCATGCGGAAAATATAAACGAATCCGTTATAAGGGCATCGTTTGCGACCGATGCGGTGTGGAAGTTACCGAAAAGAAGGTGAGGAGAGAAAGAATGGGTCATATCAAACTGGTAGTACCAGTAGTACATATCTGGTATTTTAAGAGTTTGCCCAATAAAATCGGCTATTTGCTTGGCATCAGTTCCAAGAAAATGGAGAGCATTGTATATTATGAAAGATACGTGGTAATTCAGTCGGGGATACGGGAAGACCGTAACCTTAATGTGGGTGACTTGCTGACAGAAGAGGAATATCTGGAAATCCTTGATAACCTTCCTAAAGATAATCAGTATCTGCCTGACGATGACCCTCAGAAGTTTATAGCTAAAATGGGTGCTGAAGCCATTCAGTCCATGCTGGGGCGCATTGATCTGGATCAATTGAGTTACGATCTTCGCAATGCGGCTGCCACTGAAACTTCACAGCAGCGAAAGGCAGATGCCTTAAAACGCCTGAGTGTTGTGGAATCTTTCCGCGATGCCAATGGAAGAATAGAAAACCGTCCTGAATGGATGGTTATGCAATATATTCCGGTAATACCACCTGAATTACGTCCATTAGTGCCGTTGGATGGCGGGCGCTTTGCCTCTTCTGACTTAAATGATCTGTATCGTCGGGTAATCATACGCAATAATCGTTTGAAGCGTTTATTGGAGATCAAGGCACCTGAGGTGATCCTGCGTAATGAAAAACGTATGCTTCAGGAAGCCATTGATTCCCTGTTCGACAACTCCAGGAAATCCAATGCAGTAAAAGCTGAAGGCGGCAGGGCTCTGAAATCTTTAAGTGATGTATTAAAAGGAAAACAAGGACGTTTCCGTCAGAATCTTCTGGGAAAACGTGTTGACTATTCCGGACGTTCGGTAATTGTGGTTGGTCCTGAATTGAAATTACATGAATGTGGGTTACCCAAAGATATGGGCGCCGAATTATTCAAACCTTTTATCATCCGGAAACTGATTGAAAGAGGAATAGTAAAAACGGTGAAGAGCGCCCGCAAACTGGTTGACCGCAAGGAAGCGATCGTTTGGGATATCCTGGAAAATATTCTTAAAGGACACCCGGTAATGCTTAATCGCGCCCCGACTTTGCACCGCCTGTCTATTCAGGCCTTTCAGCCCAAACTGGTGGAAGGAAAAGCCATACAATTACACCCCTTGGTGTGTTCTGCATTCAATGCCGACTTTGATGGCGACCAGATGGCAGTGCACGTGCCATTAAGCAGTGCAGCTATTCTGGAGGCGCAATTGCTTATGCTTTCTTCACATAATATCCTTAACCCGCAGAATGGTACGCCCATTACACTTCCTTCTCAGGACATGGTATTGGGATTGTACTATATTTCGAAAGGAAAGAAATCAACTGATACCGAAAAGGTTAAAGGCGAAAACAAAAGTTTTTATAACACAGAAGAAGTTGTTATTGCTTATAATGAAGGTAAAGTTGACCTTCATGCCAATATAAGGGTGCGCGCAACCGTAAGGAAAGATAATGGTGCACTGGAAACCAAACTGATCGAAACGACCGTTGGACGGGTAATATTCAATCAGTTTGTACCTGCAGAAGTAGGTTTTGTTAATGCGCTGCTGACCAAGAAATCACTGCGTGAAATCATTGGCGACATCATTAAGATTACCAATGTTCCCAAAACAGCAAAGTTCCTTGATGATATCAAACAATTAGGATTCCGCACAGCCTTCAAAGGAGGACTTTCCTTTAATATCAATGACCTTGTAATTCCTGAAGTAAAACAGGAACTGGTTGAGTCGGCATCAGAAGAGGTTCAGGAAGTATGGGAGAATTACAATATGGGGCTTATCACCAATAATGAAAGGTATAACCAGATTATTGATATATGGTCCCGGGTGGATACGCGTGTAACGGAAACCCTTATCCGTGAAATGGCTACTGACAAGCAGGGATTCAACTCGGTTTATATGATGTTGGATTCCGGGGCAAGAGGAAGCAAGCAACAGGTAAAACAGTTAGCGGGGATCAGAGGACTAATGGCCAAGCCCCGTAAAAGTGGTTCTACCGGCTCGGAAATTATTGAAAATCCAATTCTGTCTAACTTTAAGGACGGACTGAATGTATTAGAATATTTTATTTCTACCCACGGGGCGCGTAAAGGTCTGGCTGATACCGCGTTGAAAACGGCTGACGCAGGATACCTTACCCGTCGTTTGGTAGACGTAGCACAGGATGTGGTGATCAATGAAGAAGATTGTGGCACCCTCAGGGGCATTGCCATCAGCGCGCTGAAAGATAATGAAGATATTGTAGAACCTTTATACGACCGGATATTAGGCCGTACTTCATTACATGACATCTATCATCCCGAAACAGATGCTTTAATTGTATCAGCAGGAAAACAAATAACCGAAGATATTGCTAAAGCTATTGAAGACAGCGGCATTGAAACAGTAGATATTCGTTCCGTTTTAACCTGCGAAAGCAGACATGGGGTTTGTGTTAAATGCTATGGACTTAACCTGGCTACCGGTTCGGTGGCACAAAGAGGTGACGCAGTAGGAATTATTGCAGCTCAATCTATCGGTGAACCCGGTACTCAGTTAACCCTGCGCACCTTCCACGTAGGTGGTGTGGCTGGCTCTGCTACTGTTGACTCTCAATTAACGGCTAAATTTGATGGCACGGTCCAATTTGACGGACTGCGTACTGTAACTGCAGAAAATAATCAGGGTGAACTGGCACAGATCGTAATCGGACGTACCGGTGAAATGAGAATTATAGATGTAAAAAATGACCGACTTATGATTACCAATAATGTGCCTTATGGCTCCACTTTATTGGTGAAAGACGGGCAAAAAGTGCAGAAAGGTGATGTTATTTGCACCTGGGATCCCTTTAATAATGTCATCATCTCCGAACAGGCAGGCACCGTAAAATTCGATAGCGTAATTGAAGGATTTACTTATCGTGAAGAAGCTGACGAACAAACCGGACACCGTGAAAAAGTAGTTATTGAAACTAAGGACAAAACCAAGATTCCGATGCTTATCGTGGAAGGTAAGGAGGTAAAGACCTATAACCTTCCGGTGGGTTCACATATTGCAGTAAGTGAAACAGAAGGGGTTAACGCTGGTCAGGTACTGGTAAAGATTCCGCGTGTTCTGGGCAAACTGCGTGATATTACAGGTGGTTTACCCCGTGTAACAGAACTGTTTGAAGCACGTAATCCAAGTAATCCGGCTGTTGTTTCAGAAATTGACGGAGTGGTTACCTTTGGGTCTGTTAAACGCGGAAACAGAGAGATCATTATTGAAGCTAAAGACGGAGTGGTTAAGAAATACCTTGTTCCGCTCACCCGCCAGATTTTAGTACAGGACGGAGACTTTGTTAGAGCAGGTACTCCCCTTTCAGATGGGCAAACTGCACCGGCCGATATCCTCAGTATTAAGGGACCCTTTGCAGTACAGGAATATGTGGTAAATGAAATTCAGGAAGTGTATCGCTTACAGGGTGTGCGTATCAACGACAAACACATTGAAGTGATAGTGCGGCAGATGATGAAGAAGATTGAAATTGTAGAGCCGGGAGATACCCGATTCCTGGAAGGCGATCTGGAAGACCGCTTTGAATTTATTGAGGAAAACGACTGGATCTTTGATAAAAAGGTGGTCACAGAACCAGGAGAATCCGCTAAGTTGCGCGCCGGTCAGATCGTGAGCCTGCGTGAACTCCGCGAAGAGAACTCCATCTTAAGAAGAAGTGATAAAAAGTTGGTGGAATTCAGAGATGCGAACCCTGCCACCTCGAGACCGGTGTTGCTGGGAATTACCAAAGCATCATTGGGGACGAAGAGCTGGATCTCTGCCGCTTCCTTCCAGGAAACCACCAAGGTGCTGAGTGCTGCAGCTATTCAGGGTAAAGCCGATGATATGCTTGGACTGAAAGAAAATGTGATCACCGGTCATCCTATCCCGGCGGGTACAGGTTTGCGTGAGTTTGATTCTGTGATCGTTGGCAGCAAGGAAGAATATGAGTTATTGCAGACAACCCGTGAGGCTATGAGTTTTGATGATGAAGAATAACCTTAATAGATAACCCAAAAGGAGTAGGTCTGTACAGCCCTGCTCCTTTTTTATTATACACTTTGAAAAATAAAAGCATGAGGTACCTTTCTCTGATCCTGAGTGCTGCAGCTATGCTTTTGGCAGGCCTGATATTTTATCAACTCCGGACAGAAAACAAGAAGCTGCAGGAGCAGATAAATAAAATACATCCGGAGGACACTTCTCCATCTGCAGCATTAAAAATTGCTTATGTTGATCTGGATTCAATAGACGCCCGGTTTGAATTTTACAAAGGAAAGATAGAAGCTTTTGAGAAAAAGAAAGAAGGACTCGATCGTCAGTTAAATGGCGCTTTTCAGCAATTGGATAAACGCAGGATAGATTTTTTGAAGAAGGGCGACGCCATAACTGCTGCGGATGCTGATAATTTTAGAAAAGAATACGATAATCAGTTACAGGTCCTGGAAAATCAGCGCCGCAAAATTGAACAGGAAGTACAGCAGGAGGCTATGATTATGCGGGATGATATTTTCAGTAAGATCCACGATTATTTATCGTCTTTCTGTAAAGAACGCGGTTATACTTTTGTCTTTTCCTATTCCAGGAATGCAAATATTTTCCTGTATGAAGATCCTGTACATAATATTACCGAAGAGGTTATTGCCGGATTAAATGATTTATACAAAAGAGAAGAGAACAAAAAATAGCGGAAAAGCGCAATAGAAAGTATTATCTTCAAACCCCGGAAATTTCCGGGTTTTTTTATGATTTCGAATGCGACTAATCGGTTTAAACCAACGCTCGGCTTATTAGACGCCACGATGCTGGTATCGGGTTCGATGATAGGTTCGGGCATATTCATAGTGAGCGCCGAAATTGCCCGTAATGTGGGCAGCCCGGGAGCCCTGCTTCTCATGTGGATACTGGCAGGGATTATAACGCTGATTGCAGCCCTTAGTTATGGTGAGCTGTCTGGAATGTATCCCAGGGCAGGCGGGCAATACGTTTATTTAAGAGAAGCTTATAACCCTTTCATTGCCTTCCTATTTGGCTGGACACAGTTTGGGGTAATACAAACCGGAACGATTGCAGCCGTAGCCGTGGCATTTGCTAAATTTACCGCTTATGTGATTCCGGTTTTCAGCGAACAACATGTGCTTTTTAAAGCCGGCAGATTTTCCATCTCCGGCGCTCAAACTCTTGCCATTCTTTCTATTCTTTTACTCACCTACATCAATAGCCGGGGAGTTAAAAACGGAAAGTTTATTCAAACTACTTTCACTCTTATCAAAATAGGCTCCTTACTGGGTCTCACAGTGCTCGGTTTTCTGATGGGCGCAGATGCCCAGGTTTGGAATAATAATTGGGAAAACGGCTGGCAATTTGCCAAGATATTTAAAGTAAACGGACAGACCGTAACATCAGTATTATCCGGACTGGGTTTATTAGGCGCCGTTGCCATTTCTATGAAGGGTTCTCTGTTTAGCAGCGATGCATGGAATAATGTCACCTTTATCTCAGCAGAGATAAAATCCCCGTCAAAAAATATAGGCAGGTCTTTGTTCATGGGAACATTGATTGTAACAATAATTTATATAGCAACTAATGTAATGTACCTCGCTGTACTGCCATTCCAGGAAATTGCTTTCGCAGAAAATGACAGGGTAGGAATAGCTGCTGCAGAGAAATTCTTTGGTAATAGCGGGTCGCTGATCGTTGCGGTAATGATCATGATTTCCACTTTTGGCTGCAATAACGGACTCATTCTGTCGGGTGCCCGGATTTATTATACGATGGCAAAAGACGGTTTATTTTTTAAGAATGCCGGTCATCTGAATACCTTCAGCGTACCCGGCAAAGGTTTGTGGATACAGTGTTTCTGGGCTTCGATATTATGTCTGTCGGGCAGTTACAACGATTTACTGGCCATGGTGATTTTTGGAGTACTCATTTTTTACGTTCTTACTATTGCCGGTATTTATATTTTACGTCGCAGAAAACCCGAAATCCAGCGTAGCTATAAGGCTTTCGGATATCCGGTGTTACCCATGATATATATTTTAGCTGCTGCTATCCTATCTATTTTATTACTCATTTTTGAAAGTAATTATACAATACCGGGCTTGGGCATAATTTTAGCCGGGATACCTGTATATTTAATGGCAAAACGAAAGCTGAAGGCAAAATAATGTTAGGACCGAATGATCCTTACATTGAATATTAATCGAAAACCAACACCTCATTAATCCTTTATTGTATGATTGAATTAGAAAAATTATTCGCCTCTTTCAAAAACATCAGAGTGGGTATTGTAGGCGACGTTATGCTGGACACTTATATGTGGGGAAAGGTGGAACGAATTTCACCTGAAGCGCCTGTACCCATTGTTGCTATAGAAAAAAGAGAACAGCGAATTGGCGGAGCCGGAAACGTTGCATTAAATATTCGCTCCCTTGGGGCTCAGGCTACTTTGTTGACCGTAACAGGAAGTGATGAAGAAGGGCTGTTTCTACAGAAAATGTTTAAAGAACAGGATATAAAAACCACCTATGCCCTGCAAAGTCAATCCAGAGTCACCACCAATAAGATCAGGATTATCAGCCGAAATCAACAAATGATGCGACTGGATCAGGAAATTACTGACCCACTCAATACAGAGGATGAGAATCGGTTGTACTCCTCCATACAGCAATACATCTTACAAGAAGAACCGGCAATCATTATTCTGGAAGACTACAATAAAGGCGTGCTTACAGCATCTCTGATACAGAAAACAATTGAGTACTGCCACCAGCATGGTGTCCCTGTAGCAGTAGACCCTAAACGGGAGAACTTTCTTGCGTACAAAAAAGTTGACATTTTTAAACCCAATCTAAAGGAAGCGCTGGAAGGGTTAAACATTATTAACGGAGAAGTAAATGAAAATCTGTTAAATAATATTCATGCCGCATTATCGGAAAAACTGGGGCATCAAATTTCTTTGATCACCCTGTCTGAGAAAGGGGTATTTTATCATCAGCATAATACCGGTGCCATCATTCCTTCTCACCTCCGGAATATAGCCGATGTAAGTGGTGCAGGTGATACAGTAATAGCTGTAGCATCATTAGTATATGCAGTTACCAAAGAGGTGAGACTTATGGCGGAGATAGCCAATATTGCCGGCGGACTGGTATGCGAAGAAGTGGGTACCGCTGCCATTGATAAGGAAAAATTATTGAAAGAATGTAAGCGACTGCTCAACTAAGTTCCCTTCCATTTTCTCAATTGCTGCAAGAAAGCTTTCAGGTCTTTAGGCAATGGCGCATCAAACGCATGCTGACGCTTTTGGGAATCCGTGAACACTAAACGTTCTGCATGCAAGGCCAGCCGGTGAATCAAAGGACGCTCCTCCTCATGTTTTTTAGACAAGTGATATTTCTTTTTTATAAACGACAATAAAACCGGTTCTCCATCGCCATATGAAGGATCGCAGACAATGGGGTGCCCAATATGTTTCATGTGCACCCTTATCTGATGGGTTCGTCCGGTATGAATCCTGAATTGCATCAAAGTATAATGCCCGAAAGTCTCCATAACAAGGTAATCTGTAAGTGCCGGTTTACCTTTTTTATGAACCATCATGAAGCCTTTTTTTGAAGAATGTTCCATAATTGGCATATCTATGCTTCCAGCATCCTGAGTCGGTTTTCCGTGTACTATTCCCAAATAGTATTTTTCCACTTCTCTCCTTTCAAACAATCCTGATAGTAATTTATGGGTATCCTGATCTCTTGCAAAAACCATTATCCCGCTGGTATCTTTATCCAGACGGTGTACGGTCCATATTTGTCCATATTTCAGTTCAAGGATATGCTTTAGTGTAATATCCTTTCCTTCCCGGTCGGGGATGGACAATAAACCGGAGGGCTTATTCACAGCAACAAAAGAGTTGCTTTCGAAAATAATTTCTGCTTTTAATTTATTCACGGCAGGATCAGGAAGGTTTTTTCTGCCCCAACGAAGTATTGAGGTGTTTTAATATCCGTATCTCTTTTTCTGTTAACAACCGCCATTTACCTCTTTCAACGTTTTTTTTAGTGAAAATTCCATACATCACCCGGTCCAGATTTTTTATCTTAAAACCCAAATGCTCAAAGATTCGCCTCACAATTCTATTCCGCCCACTATGGATTTCTATTCCTATTACAGATTTGTCTTTTACATCAGCATAGGACACTGCATCGGGGCGAATGAACCCATCCTCCAATTGAATACCCTTTGCAATGGTATCTAAGGTCTGTTTGGTTACCGGTTTGTCAACCCTCACCTCATAAATTTTCTTCACCTCATATTTTGGATGGGTAAGACGCTGCGCCAGATCTCCGTCATTAGTAAGCAGGAGTACTCCTGTGGTATTTCTGTCTAAACGGCCTACAGGAAATATTCTTTCTGTTGTGGCCCGCTTTACCAGGTCCATTACCGTTTTTCGTCCTTCCGGATCGTCCAGGGTAGTAATGTAATCCTTGGGTTTGTTGAGCAGGATATAGACCAGGTTTTTTTGAATGCTTATTTTCTTACCGTTTACTTTAATACTATCGGTTGCCCCTACCCTAAAAGGTGGATTGGTTACCACCTGGTTATTAACGGTTACTTTTCCGCCTTTTATAAGATCTGCCGCCTCCCGTCTGCCACATACACCACTCCAGGCAATATATTTATTCAGTGGCATTTGAGCAGTATGAATCCCTTCTTTTCCAGGAGAGCCAGAAGATTCAGCAGACGGTGGCTGTTTGCTACCAGCCTTTCTGATCCGGGGGGGGGTTCTCTGCCGCGCTTCATTTTTCTCAGCCTCTCCTCTCCTTCCTATTTCCTCTTTTCTTATACCTTTCCCAAGCTCCTCATATTTTTTACCTCCTGCTTTTTGTCTCCCACCCTGCCACCTGTTGTTGCCCTTCCTATATGCCTCTGTACCCTGCATCCTGTTCTTTTCTCCCTCTTCTCTGCTTTCTGAATTTCTTTCTCTTGCTAACTTTTTCTTTTCTTCAAAATAGGCATTTTTTTCAGCGCGCAGTTGTCTTTTCTCCTGGCGGATACGTTCTTTCTTCTTTGCACCCTGCTCCACCTTATTAATAAATTTATCGAAAGGTTTATTACTCATAAAAATGAATTAGTACCTGAAGCTGATTTTTAAAGTATTGCTGAAGAACCCTTTTTGTTGGCTAATTGGCCGCATGCAGCATCAATATCCCTTCCCCTGCTCTTTCTTAACCTGGCGTTTACACGACTTTTCTCCAGAAACCGCAGGAAATTTTCAGTGGTGCCGGCATCAGCCTTTGAATAGCTGGCAAATTCTATGGGATTATATTCAATGATATTTACAAGATCTGCCGGAACCTGCCGGAACACTTTCACCAGTTCTGCTGCATCCTGCAGAGAATCATTAAAGTCTTTCAAAAGGATATATTCGAGTGTTATTTCATTTTTTGTCAACTTATAAAAATAATTCAGCGCATCAATCAGCGACTTAATATTATTGGTATCATTGATTGGCATAATTTCATGGCGCTTTTGATCATTAGCCGCGTGTAAAGAAAGCGCCAGTTTAAATTTCACCTGGTCGTCTCCCAGCTTTCGAATCATTTTTGCAATACCAACGGTGGATACTGTAATCCGTCTGGGGCTCATCCCTAATCCATCAGGCGAGGATATCCGGTCTACTGCCTTCAATACATTCTTATAATTGAGAAGGGGTTCACCCATCCCCATAAAAACGATATTGCTAAGCTTTTTTTGATAATTCTTTTCAGCCTGCCGGAGAATATATACTACCTGATCGTAGATTTCATCAAAGTGGAGATCACGTATACGCCCCATATAACCGGTAGCACAAAATTTACAACCCATAGCACAACCAATCTGGGAAGAAACACAAGCCGTCTGACGGGTTTCGGTTGGGATCAATACCCCTTCAACAAAATGTCCGTCAAAAGTCTTAAACCGACTTTTGATCGTGCCGTCTTTTGAAAGTTGCTCCATGTCCATCTGCAGAGCCGGCAAAGAAAAGTTCTCTATTAGGCTGGACCTCAATGCTTTGCTTAGGTTAGTCATCTCCTCAAAACTATGGGCATGTTTCTGCCACAACCATTCATATACCTGGTTAGCCCTGAATTTCTTATCGCCTGCTTTTTCAAAATATTGCTGTAACTCCTCCTGTTTCAGGTCACGGATATTCAGCTTCTTTGCCACTTGCATCCTGCAAAGATATTAAAGGTTTTATCTTGCAGGGAGTGAACTTTGTAAATTGAAAAAGAAATCCCGTTTTTAGCTGGTTAAATCGTATTTTACCTAATAATCATAAGCCTAAAGCCTTTTTATGAAACGACACTTGCCTCTTTTGTACACCCTTGTTCTGCTTGCAGGCAGCAGTTGCACCCGCTATTATTACCGCCCTAACGGGGTGAATACTCCGTTATTTACAGAAGGAGGACAGGCTCATCTGAATGTGGCAGGAAGTTTAAGCAATTTTGAATCCGATTTCAACGACGATAATTTCAGTTATGTTTTTGATGTACAGGGTTCCTACTCACCTGTACCTCATTTGGGCATTATTGCCAATTATAGTACCTATAGGTATATCCCCGACAATCCCGATGAAAATTCGGGACACGTGGATGGGAAAGCACACCTGCTTGAATTTGGTGTTGGAAGCTACTACGCAAAAGGAAAACGTTTTAAAATGGTGGTTGAAGGTTATGCCGGATATGGCGTAGGCAGGATCAGAAGTGATGTAAATATGAATGTGGGGCGTTTCTTTCTTCAGCCGGGAATTGGAGTTACTTCACCTGTATTTGACGCTGCATTTAATTTACGCATCACAAATCCAAAATACAGTCATTTTGATGCTAAAGGGCGGGACGATGATTACCTGATGGATCGCAGACTAATTAACAACAGGGGGCTCCGTATTGACCAATCCAGCTATTTTTTTGCCGAACCTTCTTTCACAGTGAGGACAGGCTATAAATTTCTGAAAGCCCAGATGCAGGTTGTTTTTGCAGAGGAAATATCACCCGTATCATGGGAATATAATAAAGCCCGGTATACGATAGGTGTCTATCTGATCCTCGAAGAACTCTTTAAAGGAAGGGACTAATGCTCAGGTCTAAGTCATCATCCACGCCGGTTTCAGCTTTTGAATTTTTTTATAGATCGGGCACTCCGGATCATGGGCGCCGGGTAGATATCCTGTACTTAATAGAAATTCATTTACTATTTCTCCTCCGGTAAACCGGAAATGTGTCTTAAACAACTTTACCCATTCTTCTCTGGACAAAGGATGATGGCGGTCGAGCCAGTGCTTAAAGGAACCATAGTTCTTTTGTATCTCCACCACTACTATTGCGTTTTGTATCGCTGCATCAATTTTTAAGCGGTTCCGTATTATGCCGGCATCCAGAAGCAGGCGCTCCCGGTCTCTGTCTCCATATCGGGCAATCTTTCTGACATCAAAATTGTGAAAAGCCTTTCTGAAATTTTCCTGCTTTTTCAAAATAGTGGTCCAACTCAGTCCCGCCTGATTAATTTCCAACACCAGCCTGCAAAACAATTCATTGTCGTCTGCAATCGGGAATCCATAGTGGCGATCATGATAATCTATATGCAGGTTGCTTCCATCACGCGGCAAACTATTAACATAGTCACAATAACTCATCAACCCCTCTTTTAAACATCTATACTATCATATATTACAATCTTTTTCCAGAGGTGTCTGCAGTTCTCCACAAATTTAAGATGAACAGGATCGGTCTGATAACTGTCATGGTCCGCTTTATTATTAAATTGAAGCATTAAAGACAAAGAGTAACTGCGGTCAATTACTTCCCGATTGGTGCCGGCAGGTTTTCCAATATGAATGGAGCGAATAACTTTGATTACAGAAAGCGCTTTCAATCCTGCTGCAAAACTATTAAAATCTTCCTGGCTCCCCGGATGGTTCAACCAGAAGAAAACATGATGTACAAAGGTTTGATTTTCGGCCATAGTATGTGTTTTTTATTATGTCTTCCACGCTAAAGATTTCCGGAGACATAATCTTGTATAAAAGTGCAACAAATGTAATGTCAATTTGGTTATTACCGAGCCTTAATGTTCAATTAAGCAATGTAGTGCTCCACAAAATCGCGGATTAATGCTTTGAGGAAATATCCAGCACCTTCCATCATGCCGCCATGCGGGATTAATGATAACCTTTAGCCTCTGAAATACTACCGGTGCAATATCTACAATAGTGGGTACTGAAGAAGGGATTGGCAAATTACAAATATTGATATAAAAAGAAAAACCCCACGGCAGGCATTGTGGGGTCTTCGTCAACCTTATTGGGTTGTTATTTGTACAGAAAAGGCAAGCACACATATCAAAGACTATCCTCCGGCTATTTTCGCTGCAAGCCCATTCAATTTATATACGTTTGATAAAGATGTAGAGTTGGAGCAGAGTGGTATTAAAGCCAACGCTGTTCAGGATTTTGATTTGTGGTAAACGCCGGGGGATTATTTTTCAATAACCACTTCGGTGCCTATCGGCAACATATCATACAATTCATCCATATCGCTATATCTCACCGAGATGCAGCCCGCTGTCCAGTTGATGTATTTATCTATTACCCACTCTTCGTTAGGCCTGGTTCCGTGTATCCCGATACCACCTCCAATGCTTGCTTTCTTTGGTATCTTCCCCGAGGCTTTCAGTCCGTTAAACCTTTCAAAACTTTCTTTGGTAGGATAATCCAGCAAAAGAAATTTGCCCCATTGCCGGTGCACTTTCTTGCCAACAATCTTAAAATGCCCCTCCGGAGTAAGCCTGTCCCCTTCCATACGTTTATCATCCTGATTTTTATTTCCAAATACCACCGGATAAGTGCCATACCAGCCCTGCTCGTCAAAAATAGTCATTTCATATTCTCCCTTTTTAATTACAATGCGGTAAGATGAAGGAGCTGTTTTAACGTCTGTTTTATTTCGGTGTCCGGACGACGAAGTGTCTGAATTATTTATATGTGGCTTCTTTAGATCCAGGGATTTATCATAGTGATCCCGGAAGCTAAAACTCATAAAAATTAAGAAGAACACAAAAAGAAAGCGGATGATAGGAGTCATAATTATTCAACAATTTGACAAGAAAAAAACGGACATCGCACTAAAATATTTGCATCGCGTAATTTCTTTGACTTTTGTTATACCGCAATTTAAAAGCCGGGAATTGTTATATAATTTCTAATTCCGGAGAGAGGAAGGCAGGGTCATAATCCGGCTTTCAGTTCTAATAAAAAACCTTTCAGTTTTTCAAGGCTTTGAATCAGATCGAAGTTTTGACGCGCTTTGGATCTGTTGTTTTTGAGATAGTCTTTGGCTCCTTCTATAGTGTATTTCCTTTGCCGCAGCAAATGATGAATAAGAAATAAACTTTTAATGTCTTCAGGCCGAAAAAAGCGGTCTCCCTTTCTGTTTTTCCTTGGCTTAAGAATATCAAACTCGGTTTCCCAATAACGCAGCAAGGAGGCATTCAGGTTAAACATTTCTGCAACCTCTCCAATACTGTAATATTGTTTCTTAAATAATTCCTCGTCTCCCGGGATGCTGATCATGGTATGTTCAACATCCATCTCTTTCAATGACTTTCGTCCTCTTTTCCCTTTTTTTACCGGGGTGGTCTTTTTTCTTTTTTCTATTACTGCAGGGGGCAGGCTATTAGAAGGGACTGCAGACCCGATGTCTTTACCCGGCGCCTCCTCTATTGCAGCAGCAGGCACCGGGCTTCCCGAATCCTGAGCCGCTGACTTCTTTTCATTCTCACTTTCAGCAAAAGATTCAAATAAGTCTAATTGCCTCGCCATTCTGCTAAGTTAACAGTTAATAGAAATATAAGAAAGGGGAATTATCAACAATTAGTCGAAGCTCTGATTATTAGACTCAGCTAATTTTACAATCCGGTCAAATTGCTCAGGTGTCAGGTCATTATAAAAGAAGAATATAGGATTAATACGCTGCCGGTTCTTGAGTACCTCATAATGAAGATGCGGTCCGGTAGACTTTCCGGTACTCCCTACCCATCCAATCAGTTCTCCTCGCTTCACTCTTTGTCCCACCCTGGCTTTAATGCGATACTGGTGACCATATAAAGTTTCATACCCATATCCATGATTAATAATCACATGATTCCCATAGCCGTTGCCCGTGTTCCCGGAAACCCGTACTACTCCGTCGGCAGTAGCATAGATTGGCGTTCCCTGCGGAGCAGAAAAATCCAGTCCCAAATGCAATTTTACAGTTTTATAAATGGGGTCTATACGTCTTCCAAAACCTGAGGCTATTCTTTTAAGATCTTTATTACTTACAGGCTGGATAGCGGGAGTGGAGGCCAGCATACGTTCTTTATTCTTTATCATGGATTCTATTTCCTGATAAGATCGTTTCTGTGCATTAATCCGATTCATCATTTTATCAACGGTGGCTGCAATTGAAAAAGCCAGTTCATTATCCTCCATCCCTTCTGCCAACTCAACTTCCTTTTGTTTTTCCAAACTTTTTGCCCTTGCACTATCAGGAATGGGATCTGCTTCAAAAATCTCTCTGTAAACATGGTTATCCCGGTCTTCCAATTCCACCATTTGTTGTTGAATTGCTTTCACTCTGGCATTTAGAAGGCGGTAGTCGTCCTTAATTCGTTGATTTTCCTGTCGCATCAACATTTCTTTCGGAGAATCAATTACTTTAAAAGCTACTACCACAATAATCAGTGCACTTACCAGCGCAGCAGCCAAAAAACCCAAAATACGCAGTAGTTTTACCCGTAGCGGTACCACCAGCTTTTCGTAACGGAGGGAATTGGTATTGTAGTAATACTTAATTTTTTTCATGGAGCAGGTATCTGTTGTAGTCTTAGCCCAAAAGCTAAAAATCCAGCTATAATTTAACTACCTTCGCACCCCGCGCTTCGGAGGTAGAAGCAAATATAAAGTTTTAAACCGTCAAACAGCACAAAAATATAACGGTGCAATGATGACTTCAGTATATATCAGGCAGGCTTTCCTTGATTTCTTTCATTCCAAAGGACATTTCATAGTTCCATCTGCGCCTATTGTTATTAAGAATGATCCTACACTGTTATTTACCAATGCCGGTATGAATCAGTTTAAAGATTATTTTTTGGGCAATAAGAAGTCGCCTCACAACAGAGTAGCAAATACGCAAAAGTGCTTGCGGGTTAGTGGTAAACACAACGACCTGGAAGAAGTTGGAACAGATACCTACCACCATACCATGTTTGAAATGCTCGGCAACTGGAGTTTTGGCGATCCCCAACACCCCGAAGAAGGCTATTTCAAAAAAGAAGCTATCGCCTGGAGCTGGGAATTATTAACCAGGATTTATCAGATTCCAAAAGAGCGACTGTATGTAACTGTTTTTGAAGGTGACTCAAAAGAGGGCTTGCCCAAAGATGAAGAAGCTTACCTGGAATGGAAAAAACATATTGCTGAAAGCCGGATTTTATGTGGAAGCAAGAAAGATAACTTCTGGGAAATGGGGGATACCGGACCCTGTGGACCCTGTACAGAAATCCATATAGATTGTAGAAGTGAAGAAGAAATAGAGGCTTTAGAAGGAAAAACCCTGGTCAATCAAGACCATCCACAGGTAATAGAAATTTGGAATAACGTATTCATTCAATATAATCGTTTGAAAAACGGGGCGCTTGAACTTCTGCCGGCCTGTCATGTTGATACCGGAATGGGGTTTGAACGTTTAGTGAGGGTACTTCAGGCGAAGAACTCAAATTACGATACGGATATCTTTACCGGATCTATTGC
The DNA here is from genome assembly GCA_964518685.1 of uncultured Terrimonas sp. Classification (GTDB taxonomy): domain Bacteria; phylum Bacteroidota; class Bacteroidia; order Chitinophagales; family Chitinophagaceae; genus Agriterribacter. Next base: position 23,762 of record CAZFGP010000008.1, on the reverse strand, counting down.
TCTGATTGAAAAAATTACCGGTAGAGCATATGATTTCGGAAACAGCCGACAAGCTATCTCCTTTCGGGTTCTGGCAGATCATATCCGTGCTATTTGCTTCACCATAGCCGATGGACAATTGCCTTCCAATACCGGAGCAGGCTACGTAATCAGAAGAATCTTAAGGAGAGCGGTCAGATACTACTATTCCTACCTGGATTATAAACAACCGCTGCTGTTTCAAATGGTAGCTTTGCTGGCTGAACAGTTTACTTTAGTTTTTCCCGAATTGCATCAGCAACAGGAATTTGTTTCTAAAGTGATAAAGGAGGAGGAAGAGGCCTTTCTGAGAACGTTGGAGAAGGGGCTAAAACGAATAGATGACATTATTGAAAGCGCTGATAAAAACTCAGTGATTTCGGGAAGAGAGGCTTTTGAATTATACGACACCTATGGTTTCCCGATAGATTTAACCCGTCTCATTGCTGCTGAAAACCACCTGCAGGTGGATGAACAGGCTTTTGAAAAAGAAATGCAGGCCCAAAAAACCAGAAGCAGGGCGGCCACTGCCATAGATACAGAGGATTGGGTGGAAGTAACGAAAAGTGATACCAGTACGTTTGTCGGGTATAATGATCTGCTTATTGAAACAAATGTAGTTAAATATAGAAAAATTAAAACTAAAGGGAAGGAACAGTACCAGATCGTATTAGCAGCCACTCCTTTTTATGCAGAAAGTGGCGGGCAGGTAGGCGATAAAGGTCGTCTTAGGTTTGGTGACGAAGTTATAGCGGTGACGGATACTAAAAAAGAAAACAACCTGATTATCCACTTCACGGATGAATTACCTGAAAACATTGCTCAGTCCGTAGAGGCCTCGGTAAATCTGGAAGACAGATTGTACACAATGTACAATCATACAGCAACCCATTTGCTCCACGCTGCTCTCAGGCAGGTACTGGGTACTCATATAGCTCAAAAAGGTTCTTTGGTTACACCGGAAGAACTGCGGTTTGACTTCTCTCATTTTGCAAAAGTGACAGACGAAGAACTCTGGAAAGTACAGAAGATTATTAATGAAAAAATCAGAGAGAACATTCCGGTAGTTATTCGGGATCTGCCAAAAGAAGAGGCATTAAAATCCGGCGCCATGGCATTATTTGGTGAAAAATATGGTGATATCGTTCGGGTAGTGACCATTGACCCAAAATATTCTATTGAATTATGTGGCGGCACCCATGTCGCTAATACCGGTATGATAGGAATTTGTACAATTCTTTCGGAATCCGCTGTGGCAGCAGGTGTCAGGAGAATTGAAGCACTTACCGGACCCTCCGCTCTGCGATACAGCTATAATCGTATTATGGACAACAAACAGATTGCCGGTCTATTGAAAACTAAAGATCCGCTGAGAGCCGTTGAAAAATTAATAGATGAAAAGAATGCGCTCCAAAAGAAAATTGAGGGGTTGGAAGCCAGACAATTAGTGCAAATACGCAATGAACTTCTTCAGAAAGATGAAATCATTAACGGAGTCACTTTCATAGGGGAAATCATAGAGGTAAATAATCCGGATGGTTTAAAAAAGATTTGCTTCGATGTAAAAAATAATCTCAACGATTATTTGATGGTTCTTGCCGCCAATATCGGTGGAAAACCCTTCGTAGCCGTTGGAATGTCAGATGCAGTAGCTGCTGCAAAGCAACTGGATGCTTCCAGGATTATTAAAGAACAGGTAGCTCCGCTGATTAAAGGCGGTGGCGGAGGGCAGAAAACTCTCGCAACAGCAGGCGGGCAGGATGCTTCCCAGTTGCAACAGGTGATAGAAAGAATAAAATCTCTGTTATAAGATTTTTATTTTTCGATATATTGAACAATCACTAAAAGTGAAATGACCCCAATTATTATCTCGCGGCAGCAGACTGTTTTCCTCAATACCATCCTCGCTTACGGAAAAAATACAGCATCAATAAAGGTGCTAAAAGCATAGCGCCAACGGAAATATAAAATCCCCACTGGTTATTTAATAGTGGAATATTTGCGAAGTTCATTCCAAAAATTCCGCCGATTACAGTTGCCGGCGCCATCAGACAGGTAACGATCGCCATCACCTTCATCACTTCATTCATACGCAAATTGACATTATTAATATAAATATCCTGCATACTCATCATCATGTCACGATAGTTTTCGGTAAAATCATAGGCCTGTACAATATGATCATATACATCCTTAAAATACTTGGTAGTGCTGTCTTCCAGCAAATCACTGTCGCTGCGGATGAAGCTATTGACCAGTTCACGAACAGGGGCAATGTTGCGCTTTAACACAATCAGCTCCTTCCGTAATTGATTGAGATGGGCCAGTGATCTGGAATTACTATTACGCATTATCTCTTCCTCTAACCATTCAATTTGCTCGCCCAGGCTTTCCATTACCACAAAATAGTTGTCCACTATCAGATCGAGCATGGCATAACAAAGATAATCGGCTGTTTTTTGTCTGACCTTATTACTGGCTGCTTTTAGCCGGTTGCGCAACGGATTAAACACATCACGTGTATCGTCTTCCTGAAAAGAAATAACAAAACTCTTTCCCAGTACAATACTGATTTGCTCTGCTTCTACGGTCCTTGTGGTTTCATTAAAATAGAGCATATTCAGCAAACAAAATAATACGCCTTCCATATCATCCATTTTGGGCCGCTGTCCTTTGCTCAATATGTCTTCTATCAGCAGGGCATGTATCTCAAAGTCATTACAAATGGTTTCAACATCCTGTTTTTTCAATCCGTCAATGTTGATCCAGGTATTTCGTTTATTATCCTTAAAAGAAGCGCATTCGCTGATATTACTGAGCTGATGTTCTTCATAAAAAACCGAATCATATTCGAATACACTCACTTTCACCTCTTCCGATTCTTTCTGCACAGATGGAAGGGTGGGATTATAATGAAATAACTCTCTGGTACGGTGGGTACCAAACAGGGAGGAAAGAGGCAAATAACGCAGGTATCTGTTTTTCTCCATTAGCTTCAGATTTTAAGAAAAGGGGATTCAAAAATAATACGGGAAAACAACTAAATCCTGACATTTCTCCCTCTTCTATTTTCGAATTTACGCTTTTAGTAAATGTTTCCCTAATTCCGTACCTAACCCTGAAAAAAGAACAGAGATGCACAATTATTTTTATCTTTGCAGCCTAAAATGTGAGCGTATGATCCGGACAGGTAATCCAGTAATCAGTGTTTACACCGAAATGACTCCTAACCCTGAAACCATGAAATTTGTTGCAAACAAGCTTCTGTATCCGGGGAAAAGCATTGATTTTCCAGATATTGACTCTGCGGCACCTTCGGCACTGGCGCAGGAAATCTTTGGCTTTCCGTTCATCAAGTCTGTTTTTATAGCCAGCAATTTCGTTACGCTTACAAAAACACCCGAAACAGAATGGCGGGATGTCGTTCCCTCCCTCCGGGATTTTTTAAAGGAATATCTTGAAGACGGAAAAGATATTATCAATGAAGAAGAGGTGGCTACGCTTAAACCGGAAGCCACTAACAGCATCGCGGAGGATGACGATGACATTGTAAAAAGGATTAAGGAAATCCTGGATAATTATGTGAAGCCGGCTGTTGAAATGGATGGTGGCGCTATTCAATACAAAAGTTACGGCAGCGGTAAACTCAACCTAACACTCCAGGGATCCTGTTCCGGCTGTCCCTCTTCCATGATCACTCTAAAGGCTGGAATAGAAAGTATGATGAAAAGAATGGTGCCGGAGGTTAGAGAAGTAGTTGCAGAAACTGAATAGAGGATAATGGTACCTGTGGTTATTTATTGTTACGATGCTTATTGCGGGTGGTGTTACGGCTTTAGTCCTGTTATTCAAAAAGCAGAACGACACTATCACAATTTCCTGAACTTTGAGGTTTTGTCCGGAGGGATGATCCTACCCGATACCCCGCAGCCAATCAGCGCTATTGCGGCCCATATCCGGGAATTTTACCCGACTGTTGAAAGTCATACCGGTATCCGGTTTGGAAAGGATTTTTTATGGCATATTAACCATCCGAACGAAAGTGACTGGTACCCTAATTCTGAAAAACCTGCGATTGCCCAGTGCATTATTAAAGAACTTTTACCCGGAAAGGCCATACCATTCGCTTCCGGACTTCAATATGCACTACATTATGAAGGACGGGATCTTTGCGACGATGAGGCCTACCGCTACCTGTTGGATGAATACAAGATTTCGCATGACTTTTTTTTTGAAAAGCTTCACGATCCTGTTTATAAAGAAAAAGCGTATTATGACTTTGCACTGTGCAAACAACTTGGTGTAACAGGTTATCCTGCTGTATTTTTACAGGTTTCGGATACTAAGTTTTATGCCATAGCAAAGGGATACACCGACTTTAATACGCTGCAAAACCGAATTGACGCTGTCTTAAAGGAAGTTAATGGAAACACTTAAATAGACTGGTATCGTTTTCTACCCCTTTCCACCGAATATTAGGAGGTTGACCGGTGTATCATAAATTTTAAACGTTTTTTATAATGTCTGACATTTCGGATCCTTCGGTTTCCAAAACAAAGGTGATAGCTGCCTTTGCTGTGATTTTTATCGTTTGGGGTTCTACCTATTTTTTCATTCAAATGGCTATCCGAGAGATGCCGGTAACCGTTATGGGTACCTTTCGGTTTCTGACTGCAGGTATATTAATGACAGGATGGTGCTTTTTGAAGAAGGAAAAAATCTTTGTCAAAAAAGAAATACTTCCGGCGCTGTTTGTCGGGTTTCTTCTGCTATTTGTGGGGAATGGAGCGGTGGCCTGGTCAGAACAATTCATTGAGAGTTCTGTTGTTGCTGTATTTCTTGCTTCCACACCTATCTGGTTTGTATTACTTGATTATAACAAGTGGAAGATAAACTTAAAGAATGTCTCAATTATTACCGGTTTAATTGTTGGATTTACCGGAATCATTTTTTTGTTTAAGGAAAGAATGGAGACCATCTGGTCCGGAACAAATCAAAAGTGGGAATTATTATCCATAGCCATTCTTATTATGGGTTCAATAGCCTGGGTAGCCGGTTCATTGTATTCAAAATATACGAACACTACCTTTAGCGGATCTCTCAATTCTGGGTGGCAAATGATGGGTGGCGGTCTGGCTTTTGCAGTTGTGGGAGGTGTACGGGGCGACTGGAGCAGTTTTCACTGGAGCGAGATTTCTGTTTCTGCCTGGCTAGCTGTCCTATACCTTATCACTATGGGATCTCTTTTGGGATACAGCGCCTATGTCTGGCTGTTGAAAGTGCGTCCTGCAACTCAGGTGAGTACGCACGCTTATGTTAATCCTATAGTAGCGGTACTATTAGGCGTCTATTTTGCAGCTGAAAAAATTACAATTCTGCAAATTGCAGGATTGACAATAATACTCATGGGGGTGCTTCTGGTTAACTTATCCAAATACCGCATAAAGTGATTGTCTCTTTACCAGTTTTTAATCGGCTGGTCTATTGAAACAGGTTTTTTCTTCTTTTTATTCTGCAAATTTTGCTCCTGTTCTTCAAGATTTTTTAGCAGTTCCTCCACCTGTTGTTTGGTTAATTTATTAGGCTGGGGACTTTCCTCCTTCTTCTGTTTATCCTGCTTAATACTAGCTTTCTGAGATCTCTCTAAAAGCGCCCTCTGCAGGTTTTCTCTTACGAAAGAATCTGCACTATTGATTCGTAAACTCTGTTTGTACGCCAATATACTTTCTTCTAATTCATTTTTTTTAGTTAGCGTCACACCTTTATTATAATATAACTGAGCCTTTAGAAGCGGATCTCCGGTAAGAGCAGCGGTTTTATCATAAATGCTTATGGCGTCATCGTATTTTTTGAGCTTATAGAATGTATTGCCCAGATTAAACAATGCAATTGTGTTATTCCGGTTAATCTTTAAAACTTTGTTATAAGCAGTTTCTGCCTTTTTGTATTCTCCTGAACTGTAGGCTTCATTACCCCTCCGGATCATATCGTTAACATCCTGAGAAGAAACAGACAGTGTAATGCCCAGCAGGAAATGTAAAAAGATAATTTTCATGCTTTCGGAATCTTTTTTTTCTCACTAACAAATAACTCATAGGTTAATGCTGCAAATGCCAGGAAAAGAAACCATTGAAAAAAACTTCGGTAGTTAATCGAACGATTGTCACGGATCATCTTTTGATCCATCCGGTTTAACTGATCTCTAATATTGTTCGTTACTGCCTCAACATCAGAGAGAGGCTGATAAATACCGTTTGCTTCAGTTGCAATTTCGGTCAATAAGTTTTCATTTAATCTGGAAACGACAATGTCATTGTTGACATCACGCATATTTTCGCCGGTGGTGGGGTTTGGTATCGTGGCGCCGCCAGTCGTTCCTGCTCCGATTGTATGAATAACAACGCCCTGCTCAGATAATTGTCTTGCCATGCTAAGAGCGTTATTTTCATGATCTTCTCCATCGGTAATCAGAATTACCGCCTTATATTTTTCATCTTCCATGTCAAAAGCACTATTTGCCATTTCCAATGCATTTGCAATAACCGTTCCCTGAACAGGCGCCATTTCCGGTGCAGAACTGTTGACAAACAAAGCAGCCGCATTTGCATCCGTCGTTAACGGCATTTGTAAATAGGCGCTGCCGGCAAAAATAACGAGTCCTATTCTGTCATTTCCCAGTTGACTTATTAGCCTGTTAATAAACAACTTGGCCTTCTCTAAACGATTGGGTGCAACGTCTGTTGCCAACATGCTGTTGCTGACATCTAATGCTATCACCACATCTATACCCTGGCGACTGATAATTTCTGCCTGAGTTGCAGACTGGAGATTAGCGGTTCCGATAATCAGGCAAAACAATGCCAGAACTATTATACTAAATTTTAGCTTATGTTTTTGAGGAGAGAAATCCTGGATTAATCGTTTTACCAGACTTTCATCCCCAATCTTTACTATTGTCCGCCGTTTCCACTGCTGTTCGGTTTTATATAACAGCGCCAATAAAGGAATGAGGAGCAATAATAACAAGTACCCGGTATGTTCAAAACGTAACAAGAAAAATGATTAAGTATAATAACTACATCTTCCCTTCAAAAAACCCTTCTCTCGTGAGGATGTCTTTAAGAATGGCGAGACTTATGGTGTGGACATCGGCCTGCGAATCTGCAGCTTCCAGATTGAGAACAAAAAAATACGGATGCCTGTTTTCCTCAATCCAACCCACTACCCAACCTACCTCCTGCCTGTTGGAATTAACTCCCTGGCCGGTTTTATAGCTAAGGCTGTAATTGCTGTTTTCTTCCTGACGCATCATATCCTTAATTGTTTTTTGTACACCTTTTCTAAAAGGAAGTTGCCCAAAATATAATTTTTTCACCAACCCTAATTCTTCATCAGGAGAAATCTGAAGCGAATTATCTATCCAAAAGGAATCTACGGCAGTCCCAATTTTTTTATTGCCAAATTGTAAACTGTCCAACCATTTTTGCATGGTATCCCTGCCGATTCTCCTGGCTAATTCCTGAAAATGAGGTTCGGCAGAATAGGCAAAGGCCTCAGCTAAACTAAGGTTCTTATTCCAGTTGGTATCTCTTCTTTGAATACCATCCCACTGGATTATTGAACTGTCAGTGGTAAGTACGCCTGTTTGCAAAGCAACGAGTGAATGCACTAACATAAAAGATGAACCTGGCAATACTCTTGTAGTATCACGTCTGAGGTTGTATATTAAAAACTCTCCCCTTCCATTATCAAGAAGAGCAAAACTTCCTTGCACTTTGTTTTCATCAAAATATTTTTTTAGAGAATCATCCTGCTTTATGTTATTCATAGAACAGGAAGTCAAAAACAAACAGATTCCGCCAATAGCAGCATAAAATAAATTCCTTTTCCTCATTATAAAATTTAACTTTTGATATAAATGACAGACTTGAAAAAAAATTCTGAACTCCCTTTTTATTTCAGCACTTCTAATTCTTTACCCACTTTAATAAAGGCGGCAATAGCCTTATCAAGATGGGATTGTTCGTGTGCTGCGCTCAATTGTACCCGAATGCGCGCCTGGCCTTTTGGCACCACCGGAAAGAAAAATCCGATAACATAGATTCCTTCATCGAGCAACAAAGAAGCCATACGCTGGGCCAGCGTTGCCTCGTACAGCATTATGGGTACAATGGGATGGTCTCCCGGCCTGATGTCAAACCCGGCAGCAGTCATCTTGTCTCGAAAATATTTGGTGTTCCATTCCAGTTTATCTCTCAATGCAGTAGTTTCACTCAACAGACTCAACACAGCTATAGATCCACCCACTATGGCAGGTGCCAGCGTATTGGAAAAAAGATAGGGCCTGGACCGCTGACGCAGCATATCTATAATCTCTCTTCTGCCACTTGTAAATCCTCCAGATGCGCCACCCAACGCCTTTCCCAGGGTGCCCGTAATAATATCAATTTTACCCATCACACCCCGGTATTCGTGTGTACCTCTACCCGTTTTTCCCAGGAATCCTGTAGAGTGACTTTCATCCACCAATATAGCGGCATCATATTTCCCGGCGAGTGCACATATTTTATCTAACTGCGCAATGGTACCATCCATGCTGAAAGAGCCGTCCGTTACAATCACCCGGGTACGGGCGGAGCGGGCTTCCTCCAGTTTTCGCTCAAGGTCAGCCATGTCGTTATGCTCAAAACGAAAACGTTGCGCCTTACAAAGTCTTACCCCATCAATAATAGAAGCATGATTAAGTGCATCAGAAATGATGGCATCCTGATCATTAAACAACGGTTCAAAAACTCCTCCATTGGCATCAAAAGCTGCAGCATATAAGATGGTATCTTCCGTTCCAAGAAAAGATGAAAGCTTGTTTTCTAATTCCTTATGAATATCCTGCGTCCCGCAAATAAAACGAACGCTGCTTAACCCATATCCTCTCTGATCAATGGTATTTTTTGCAGCTTCAACCACCTTTGAATGAGAAGATAATCCCAGATAATTATTAGCGCAAAAATTAACCACCTTTTTCGTTCCGGTTTCACCCAGAATTTCCACCTCAATATCAGCGCCTTGCGGACTTTTTATTATGCGTTCCGTTTTATAAAGTCCGGTTTGCCTGATTTCTTCAAGTTCCAGTGCTAATCGGGCAGTTAATCCTTCATTCATATCCAATTTTTTATAGTACAAACCTACGTGCTTTTTTATTAAGCCTTTAACAGTTATATTTCTTAACTTTGTTTTTACTAAATAGATAAAGGGTATAGAGAAAATCTACACAAGATGCCCGGCGTTTTCTAATGCCGGGTCTTTTTTTGAACCCATTATTTGCGGTTGACGGCAAACCAGCCATGAAGAAAAAAGCAGGCTGTCCGATCTGCCAGGATGCCTAAGGAAAAGGTTTAGAACTTGTCTATTTTACCCCTTTCAATAAACTGTCCAAAACCAGATGGAATTCAGGAAAATCATTTAAATTATTATGCCCCCCATTTTTAATGGTAATAAAACGATCCTTGGTATGCATTACTTCAGTTAACCGGTGAGCATTTTCATAGGGTATTACCTTATCTGCATCTCCCTGAAGAATTGTTACCGGGGCATTAACCAAACTCAGATATTTGTAAACCGGAAAACGGTATTTAAGAAAATTGCTCACGGGATAAACCGGAAGATAATGCTGTATCAGTGAAGTCATGCTGTAATAGGGGGTTTCGAGAATAATTTGTTTACAGGTTTTTTTTGCTCCCAGCCAGGAAGCAATACCCGTTCCCAGAGATTTGCCATATAGGATAATATGATCGGCTGAAAATTTTGCACGCGCCAGCAGGAACAACTGTTCGGCATCGTGATACAGTCTCTCTTCTGTGCGTGTACCTGTAGTTTTTCCAAACCCGGGGTAATCAATCATCCAAACATCATACCCATTTTTTGTAAAATTTGGAACATAGGCTGCATACCAGCCGATATTCTTTTTATTGCCATGAAAATAAAGCACCACCCCTTTGGGAATACTGTCATTGGCGGGAAATTGCACCACATTGATGTTGCTGCCTTCGTCAACCTCAATATTCACCTCCCTTGAGGGAATTGAAAATTCATACCGCTTTTCAGAACTGAATGGTTCGGGATGAAATAAAATATAGTCCTGAAATGAAAATATTGCTACGCCAGCAATCAAATAAACCACCAGGGTAATATTTATCCATCTCCACCATCGTCTTTTTCTGTTTACCTGTAACTTGTCTGCCATATTAATACTTCAGGATATCCCTTATAAAATTGTGATATTCGGGGAACGAAGGTAAATTATTATGTCCAGCGCCAACAATACGGATTAAGGTGATTTTATTAGGATTCAGCAGCTGTAATTTTTCGCTATGACGAATGGGTATCAAACGGTCTTTGGTACCATGAATAATATAGGTATGACAGTTTACTCTCCTGATCCACTTATCCGTTCGCAACTGATACCTTAACAGGTATCGGATAGGAAGAAAAGGCAGAAATCTTTCAGCTACCTTCTGTAAGTTAAAATAAGGCGCATCCAGAATCAGATAACGGGGCTTATTCTCGGATGCCACTTTAGCAGCAAAGCCACTGCCTAAACTGCGTCCATATACCAGCATATGATTTTCCGGATATTCCTGAGCAAGCCGGGAATAAACAAACTGCATGTCATTAAGCATTTTTTTTTCGCTTCGCTTACCTGTACTCTTACCAAAACCACGGTAATCCACCAGCACCACATCGTACTGATACCGGTAGAAGTCGCGTGCATATTTAGCCCACCCCTTTATGCTTCTGCTGTTACCATGGAAATAAAGAATGAGGCCAAGGGGATCTTTTACATAAAAGTGCAGACCATTAATTCGGACGCCCGGTTCCGGATCAAAATACAACTCCTTAAAAGGCGCATCATACCTGAATTCAAAATCTGAGGGCAGTTTTTCAGGCTTAAAAATAAACCGCTCCTGCACAAAATAAATCAGGATCACCAATAAAACGAAGCCTGCAATAATATAAATGAATGTAATTGGCAATGCAAAAGGAACCTTATTTGCATGAAATTACAAAAAGGAATCAGTCGTGATGAATTCTTTTCAGATTCATCCGGGTGAGAGGCGCCACTATCAGGGGAAATTTTTCTACCGTAACGTTGCTGGCATCCAATCCGAAGCCCCTTTCTTCAGAAAGACTTATTTCCTTAACCAAAAAATAGCCTTTCATGATTAGCTTTTCCCAGAATGGCAACTCATTATCCATACTGAGAAATTTTTCCATTACTATAAACTGAAAATCACCTACAACATTATTCCGTTGCAAGCTTTCATACCTACTTGTAATGTTTACTTCCCTGTTGGCCACCATGTCTTCCACCACTTTTCTGAACATCAGATTAATCCGGGGCTCAATCCGGAAACCCAGTCGAAATTCTATACGAATTACCTTATTGGGTATAATGGTCTGTACCTCAAATTCACAGGTATAAGGGTTGTCTATTGTATCTACATGTACAAACCAGTATATGTCAGCACGTTTTGGTTTTCTATTCAAAATAGAGTAGATGATCTTATGTTCAATTTCCTTGGGGTTATTGGCACTGGTAAGATAAACAAGGTGCGTTGCATATTTGGTGACTGAATTATCATTACTTAGCTCCTGTAGCAAGGGAATATAATCTTCCAGCCTTACAAACTCTACATACCGGTTTTTGATCTTTCTGCTTCTGAACCAGATGTACATAATCAGGAACATTACACCGCCTATTACTACGGTAATATAACCTCCGTGAGTGAATTTCTGCAGCAGTGCGAACAAATATCCGCCTTCGATAATAACATAACCAATCAAAAAAATCCATATCCAAACAGATTTTACACGATGGTTAACCAAATAATTGGCAAACAGGATAGTGGTCATCAGCATCGTAATAATAATAGCTAATCCGTAAGCTGCTTCCATTCGGGAGGAAGTTTGAAAATACAGTACCACACCTGCGCAACCAATGAACATCATAAGATTGAGCCGGGGGATAAACAATTGTCCTTTTTCCTCTGATGGATACCGGATCTTTAGCCGGGGCCATAAATTCAGGCGCATGGATTCTCCGATTAAAGTAAAAGAGCCTGATATCATCGCCTGACTGGCAATGATTGCAGCAGCAGTTGCAATAATTACACCCGGAATAACAAACCAGTCAGGCATTAAATCAAAGAAGGGATTAATAGAGGAATGTATAGCGGCAGGAACATCCGCATGATTCTTTAACAAACTAGCGCCCTGCCCGAGATAATTCAGCAGCAGGCAACTTTTCACAAAAATCCACGAGATGCGTATATTTTCCCGCCCGCAATGCCCAAGGTCGCTATAGAGGGCCTCTGCACCCGTAGTACACAAAAAAACCGCTCCCAATATCCATAATGCACCCTGATTCAAACTGATTAATTTAATAGCATACCATGGGTTAAATGCTTTCAGGATGGTAATATCATCAAAAATATTCCAAATCCCCAGGATGGCGAGCATACTGAACCAAAGACCCATCACCGGGCCGAAAAACTTTCCAATTGAAGCCGTTCCAAATTGTTGTAAGAAAAAAAAGGCTGATAAAATAAACAGAACGATATAAATAATATATTGGTTGAGATTATGGAAAGCTGGCACCTTTTGCAGCCCTTCTATAGCCGAAGTGATAGTAATAGGGGGGGTAATCATGCCGTCAGCAAGTAGAGCACCTCCTCCGATCATGGCAGGAATCACCAACCATTTCTTTCTTCGTCTTACCAAAGCATACAGCGCAAATATCCCTCCTTCACCCTTATTATCTGCCCGAAGTACCAGCACCACATACTTGACCGTGGTTTGCAACGTAAGAGTCCATATGATACAAGAGAGACTGCCTACAATAAGGTCTTCGGTAATGGCCCGCCCACTGATAATAGCACTGAAAACATACAGCGGAGAGGTTCCTATATCACCATAAATTATCCCGAGTGCAATAACCAGACCCGCAACAGTTGCTTTATTGGTAAGTTTGCCCACAGTTAAACTACAGATTATTTGATTTAATCATTCAAAACAAACGGCAAAGGTATAGGGTAAATTACAAACGAAATACAGAAAATTACAAGGATGGGGGAGAGAAATTTGCTGCTTCCGGGTAAATTGTTATTATTATATAAGTTTGGTTAAAAAGCTTAAGAGGTTAACCATCAATCCCTAAAAACCTCCTAATTTGCAAGTTGATACGTATATTTAAGAATAAAACAGATTAAAATGGGGCCTAAGAAAATAATCCTGTTGGCTATCGTGATAATTGCCCTCCCTCTATGGGTTTTATCCCAGCGTATTCATTACTCCGATCCCGGAAAAGATGACTACCGTCAGGTGAACTTTGAAATTATCGGGAAAGTAACCAATAATATAGTGGTTTATAAAAACTTCAGATCAAAGAATGACTTATCCATTTTTGACAACGAAATGAAATTAAAGGATAAAATCAACCTTGATTTTCTGCCAGATAAACTTATTAACGTGGATTTTATACCATATCCTAATTTCTTTTATATGGTATATCAATATCAGAAGAGGAATATCGTTTATTGTAATGTAGTTAAAATGAATGGGGAAGGGGAAAAGCTGATTGGTCCGGTTGAAATTGATACTACCCAGATAAGCGGTTCGGGTAATAACAAAATCTATTCTACTATTTTCAGCGAGGATAAGCAACATATTGCAGTGTTTAAGATCAACAAGCGAAACGAGAGGAATTATTTCTTTACAACCCTCCTGTACAACGATAAAATGGAGTTTCAAAAAAAGAGCAGAATGTCGGTAACCATGCCTAAAAAGGATGCTGTCTTTAGCGATTTTATCATAGATAATGAAGGAGCCTTTGTATTTACCCGTTGCAGCAGAAACGGAAGCAGAGATAATATTTCTCAAATGGATTTAATTGTTAAACCCGCCCAGTCGGATAGCTTCCTGATCAACAACATACCGCTCGACAAAAATTTTCTTGATGAAGTAAAAATTAAGGCAGACAATATCAATAAAACTTACCTGATCAGTTCTCTTTATTATACTCAGCGAAGAGGAAATGTGGAAGGCATCTATATTGGAGTATGGGATAAAACCGAAGGGAGAATGAGGGCCGAGAACTATAACATCTTTAGCGATGAACTTAAAGAAGATGCCAAATCCGAAAACACTTCTGCCAAGACTGCCTTCAACGATTATTTTATCAAGCAGGTTATGCCTAAAAAAGATGGCGGATTTATGATTATCAGTGAGTTGTTTTACACTTCTTCAAGAGGCAATAGCTGGAATCGGTATGATTACCTGTACAGTCCCTACAGTATGTACCCTTATTATTCTCCTTATGGCGGTTATTGGAGTCCTTACGGTATGTATGGCAACCCCTGGAACCGGTGGAATTATGGTTCTAATACCAGATATTACAGCGAAAACATCGCCCTGTTTTCTTTCGATCCCAATGCCAGTATGGAATGGAGTAATATATTACACAAAAGCCAATTCGATGATAATTCGTCCGATGCTCTTTCTTACATGATTTATAACACTGGCACGGAGATCAATTTTCTGTACAATCAGCTCGAACGCCGGGTCAGGTTACTGTCCGAACAAGGGGTCACACCCAATGGTAATGTAAACAGGGCGCCAACCCTGAAAAATCTCGACAGGAGTTTTGAGTTTTTACCCAAATACGGGAAACAGGTAGGCGCAAAACAGGTGGTCATGCCGTGTATATTCAGGAATTATATATGCTTCGCTAAAATTGATTTTTAAATTGTATTCTTGTGATTGCTTCTTTCAAAACTAACTCTAGCGTTAATCTTTTTTTCCTGTTCGTCTATGCGCTTGTATTGAGATGGCACTCTTTTTTATACCCTGAAATTCCGATTTCTCAACCCACAGATGGATTTTTATATCTATGGCTTTTGAAAGTTTTGGCGCCGGTTGGAGAGTCGGCACCTGTTATGTATCCATTTCTTGTTCTGGTGCTCATCCTGTCTCAGGCAATTACCTTTAATCATCTAATCAATAACAGAAAATTATTACCCAAGCCCAATTATTTGCCGGCATTGGCGTATATCTTAATTACTTCCATTTTTCCTGAGTGGTGGCAGTTTTCAGCCGTGTTGATTGTGAACAGTTTCATGATATGGGCATGGGCAATGCTCAATAATCTGTTTAATCATCCTCGTCCTAAGGCTCAGGTTTTCAATGCCGGCTTGCTTATCGGAGTGGCATCCTTTATATACTTTCCTGCCATTGCATTTTCACTGCTTACCATTTTTGCCTTAATTACCTTGCGCCCCTTTAATTTAAGCGAATGGTTAGTTGGACTAATGGGTCTGGCAACACCCTATTATTTCTTGTTTTCATTCCTATTTCTTGCTAACAACTGGAATCCATTTACCTACCTTCCCTCTTTATCTGTAAGCCTTCCCGAAATACAACTGGATATCTGGTCGTGGCTGGGCATTTTTCTATTAATCGTTCCATTTTTTTTCAGCGGATTCTATATTCAGAATAACATGCTAAAGATGCTTATCCAGGTACGTAAAAGCTGGAGCCTTATGCTTTTTTATCTGATAATCGCCCTGTTTATTCCATTTGTTAATTTCACGCCCAATTTTAAGCATTGGATTTTGTGCGCCCTGCCTTTAGCCGCTTTTCACGGCTATACGTTTTTTTCAACTGAAAAAAAATGGCTGCTGTTGATTCTGCACTGGTCATTTGTAGCGCTTGCCTTAGGTTTAAATATTAGGGCAAGTCTCTGATTATTCTTATAAAATGAGTATTTTCACTCTTTTTAAAGCTCTCTCCATTATATTTTTTAACT
This sequence comes from uncultured Terrimonas sp., assembly GCA_964518685.1. Lineage (GTDB taxonomy): Bacteria > Bacteroidota > Bacteroidia > Chitinophagales > Chitinophagaceae > Agriterribacter. The sequence continues at coordinate 7,885 of CAZFGP010000008.1, read as the reverse complement.
CTATTAAAGTAATCCCATGAGTGGAAAACAAAAACTTTTGAAGAATTCTTCAAGAAGAAAATTCATTAGAAACGGTTCTCTTGCCGCAGCAAGCTTTTTCGTAGTTCCCCGGCATGTGCTGGGTAAAGGTTACATAGCTCCCAGCGACAAATTGAATATTGCCGGCATTGGCGCCGGAGGTAAAGGGAAAAGCGATCTTGCCGCATTTGCAAGTAGTCCAAACGTAAACATTGTGGCATTGGTTGACGTTGACGACCGTCAGGCGGTAGAATCCAGAAAGAACTTTCCCAAAGCCAAGTATTATAAGGACTTCAGGATAATGTTAGAAAAGGAAAAGAATAATATTGATGCCTGTTCTATTTCCACCCCCGACCATACCCACGCAGTGGCTACGCTGGCAGCCATGCATTTAGGCAAACACGTATATACGCAAAAACCACTGACGCATGATATTTACGAAGCCCGTATCCTTGCCCAGGCTGCCAAAAAATATAAGGTAATCACCCAGATGGGAAACCAGGGGGGATCGGGGAACGGCGTGAGAAGAATGAAAGAAATATACAATACGGGAATTATTGGGCATGTTGATAAAGTGCTGGCCTGGACTAACCGTCCGGTATGGCCGCAGGCCATCCCCGATCCGGGCACCTATAAAGTACCAAAAGAACTTGATTTTGATCTATGGTTAGGCACCGCCCCAAAGGTGGATTACAAACCTAACTATCTCCCCTGGAACTGGAGAGGGTGGTGGCCTTATGGCACCGGTGCATTAGGTGATATGGCCTGTCATATCCTTGACCCGGTATTCCGTATCCTTCCCATTGATTTCCCTAACTCGGTAGAATGCAGCGTAGCAGGAACCTGGACTTTTATTCTCAAAGACGCCGATAATAATCCTGACTGGACGCCTTTCTCAACCAATATCCATCTGAACTATCCCCGTAATGATGGTAAAGGAGATATTAAGGTAAGCTGGTACGATGGAGGTATTATGCCTGAGGTACCTGAAGAATTAAAGGAAGGAGAACTTTTTGGTAATTCAGATGGAGGCGTAATGTTTATAGGCACAAAAGGCAAATTGTTGGCCGATTGTTACGGAGCTAACCCAAGATTGCTTCCGCTTAAAGAAAACGAACTGCTTAACATTCCTGAAACCATAGAAAGAGTGCCTGACGAAAATCACTATCTGCAATGGGTAAATGCATGTATCGCCGGATACGGGAATGCGCAAACCAGTTCGCCATTTGAATACGCCGGTCCATTTACAGAAAGTATTCTTATTGGTAATATAGCTATAAGAAGCTGGATGTGCAGAGATAATCCGGGCGGAAGACGCACTGCTGATAAATATAATGGTCGCAAAAAACTATTGTGGGATGCGGCAAATATGAAAGTGCTGAACTACGATCCTGCAAATCAATTTGTAAAAAGAGAATACAGACAGGGCTGGGATCTTACGCTGTAACTTGTATTGATATATTATTTAGAGCACCATAGCGTTAAGGAGGAACCTATTTCCTTTCTTATCTATGGTGCTTTTTTTCTGTTGAAGCAGTTTCGGAAACCCTGCTCCATGCGCGACCATACCTGCCGGCTTGCTTTTATTTATGTAGAAGCGGTAGCGGCGAAGAAATATTTAAAACTCGAGTACAACCCCTCCCTTTAAGGTCTTGCCCTTTATATTAATTCTGCCATCAGTAAAAGGAGTGGCATAGAAGGGTTCCGAACCATTATTGCAATAGTCTGCCACCAGCCAATGGATTTTCTCATCCTGCAGCCAACTGCGGGAAGCCTGTATCCCTTTTCCTAATGCAGTAATACGGGAGCCAGCATTATCAGACAATGATGCTGCGTAAATGTTTCTTTTCGTTGACCTGAAATCATTGCTACCCATTGCTGTTGCATCATCCTTCCAATAACCGCTGGGCATAACATCCCTAACTTCTACTTCTGTTGTACTTTGTGCAGCCAACAAAGCAGTGCCTTTTTCTCTTGCAATGTCATAGTTCGGATAACCCGTGAACTCTCCTTTGCGATCCCAGCTCAGGCGATCCATGTATTTAGGCAGTTGCATCAACATGCCATATTGATAAGGAACTTCCATATTGCCCTGGTAATCAATTTGGTAATCCACTTTCAACCGGTTCATTAAAAAAGTATAAACCAAACGGGCTTTGCTTCCATCAGAGAAGTTGCTCTCCATAGTTACTGAAAGGCTGTCTGCACCTTCTTTTGCTATAATGTTGTTGGCGAAAATAGTATAAAGCGGATAACCTTTTAAAGGATAGATGTCATTTTGGTAAGTTTCGCCGGCCACATTGGATTTGCCGCCATCCTCACTGTTGCGGGGTATAATAGAAAACACGGGGCCTTGCGATATCAAAAGTTTACCATTTTGGGTAATGCTGGTTATAATGCCCGTGGATTTACTGATGAGAAAAGTTACATCGCCTTGTGTCACTTCTACAGCGGCTCCATTTTCCCGGAAACTGCGTTTAAAATAACTGAGAGGCGGCTGTACAAACCAGGCACCCGGTTGTAAATCATAATGCTCTTCATTGACTACAAACCCGCGGGGATCAGTAAACCGCAACCTTAGCCAACCAGCACCCAACTTTAATGGAATTTTTATCACGCCTTTTTCATGCGCAGGCAGGTCAGCCTGAACGAGTTGAGGCGCCTCATCATCAAATGCTGCAATTATCTGTACGTCTTTTAAGGAGGTGAAATCATATCGGTTTTCTACATGCAACAATAAATAACCTTTGTCCTTTACAGACCAGTCGGCTCTTACAATTTTTACCGGGTTATATGCTTTTTTCATTCCGAAATACTCCGGTTTTTCCCTGCGCCATCCATCAATAGGCCCCCAGGGCCCATAACCAACCAATCGTCCATCAGGCATGTGAAAAATATCATCAATACCACTCCAGACAGCCCCACCTAAACATTTGGGATAACAATACATGGAATCGTACATTTTCATCAATGGTTCGCCGTAAAAACCTCTTTGTCCGGGGTCGGTAAGTAATTCACGTCGGTTATAGGTGGGAAGGTGGGCATATTCTCCAAATAATACCGGGTGACTCATAGTATCAGTAGCTCTTCCACCGTTCACGCCGGGGTAGTGATAATTGGCAATATCAGCCGTACTGCCGCCATTGTTAAAACTTCCCCAGCACTGATCATGAAATACGGTGGGTCGTGTAGGATCCAGCCTTTTTACCTCTGCATTTACTTTCTCCCAAAGCTTGCTCCAGTGGCTTTCATTGCCTAATGACCAAAGAATGATAGACGGATGGTTGTGCGAAGCGACCATTTTCTCAATATTAGCCCGTAGCATATAAGGAAGAAAACGTTCGTCTTTATAATTCCATTTTTTCCACACTGGTGAAGCGTGATGCTGAATCCAGCAGAGAGAAGATTCACTTTCTACAAAAAGTCCTAAGGAATCACAGGCATTCAGAAACTCCTCTGTAGGTGGATAGTGCGAGGTGCGGATAAAATTGCAGTTGGCCGCTCTGAATAATACGGCATCCTGTACCTCTAATGCTACACTGATACTGCGCCCTGTGAGTGGGTGTACGGAATGGCGGTTTACACCACGTAATTTGATAGCGCGCCCGTTTACATAAACTCTGCCATCCTTCACTTTCACATCGCGAAAGCCTATTTTCTGTTTTATTTCTTCAATAATTCTTCCGTTTTGTTTTAGTGAGGCGGTTAATTCATATAGATAGGGCGATTCTGGATTCCACGGATATGGTTTCGAAACAGATATTAGGGAGGTCGTCGTCCCTCCATTCACCGAATGCTTTTTAACAATTTTTCCTTCTCTGTTGCGGAGCGTATATTCAACGGAAGCCGTTCCATTTACGACCATCGAGAGTTCAAGGGTTGCATTTTTATATTGATTGTCGAAACTGGAAACTGCTACTAAGTTTTTTATATGCGATTGAGGAACAGCAAATAAGGTTACCTTTCTTAAAATACCGCCTACCGTATGAGCGGCATATTGAGAAATACAGGCCAGTTTATCGCTTATCGTTAATGCCTGTACAGCTACTTCTAACAAATTATCAGAGGGTTTAAGGGCAGAGGTAATATCTGCTTCAAATGGAACGAAGCCACCCTCATGCTCCGAAACAACCTGTCCGTTTATTTTTACAACTGCATGAGAACTGACACCATCAAACCGCAATTGAATACGGTGATTCTTCCAGTCTGTAGGTAAACTGAATATCCTTGAATAAACCGCCGTCTCTCCCTCGTTTACTTTGTAGCCCTGCATTTCCCATTCACCTGGCACCTGTATGGTTCGGGATTCGGGGAGCAAATTTGAGTGGTTTGAAGTGCCTCCTGGCGATTTTATGTTAATGTTCCACAGCCCGTTGAGGCTTATTACAGGATTTGCCACGCCGGCAACCTGAGACGGCGTGGGAGTGTAATTGGTACCACCCCTGTCCGGATACGATTGACCGTTTGCAAATGATACTATTAGTACCAAAGCCATGCCGGTAAGACCTTGTCTTAGAAACCTCATATCGAAAGGTTGAATTAACTGCTTAACCACCATTTATAGCATTTTGATAAAGATAAATTATCCGCTGTTCCTATATTTCTTAACTGTTTCACCGGCATGCAGGCACCTTATTCCGCTTCATCTATTACCTCTTTACATATCGTATAAGACTTTAATCTGTCACTCAATTCATAAATATAACCTGTAATCATCAGTTCATCAATTTGTGCAGTCTTAATCCATGCACCCAGGTTTTTTTTCAGACTCTCTTTGCTTCCAACGAAGGTTCCCGCAGTCATGCTGTTAACGGCTCTTTGAATTTCAGGATGATAGAAAACAGAGGGCAAAGGTGCGGGCGGCAACAAAGGACGTCGGCTATTTGTTATAATGCCTAAGAACATATTATAGAGGCTTGTAGCCAAAAAACCGGCATCTTCATCCGTATCTGCCGCTATCACGTTTACGCAGGCTAAAACATAAGGACTTGCAGAATTTTCAGAGGGCTTAAAATGATGCCTGTAAATTTCTGTTGCTGCCTGAAATTGTGCTGGTGCAAAATGGGAAGCAAAGGCATAAGGTAGGCCCAGGGCGGCGGCAAGATAGGCGCTGTCTGTACTGGAGCCTAATATCCAGATTGGAATGTTCAACCCTTCCCCCGGAAAGGCCCTCACCTTTCCGACGCTATTTTCCCGGCTAAAATAATGCTGCAATTCCTGAACTTCTTCAGGGAAATTATTTTCCGCAGTCATGTTTTTTCTCCGGAGCGCATAGGCGGTTACCTGGTCTGTGCCTGGCGCCCGTCCCAGCCCCAGATCAATACGACCGGGATAAAGGGTTTCCAGGGTGCCAAATTGTTCTGCAACTATTAAAGGCGCATGATTAGGCAACATTATACCGCCGGAGCCAACCCGGATGGTTTTGGTTTTTTCTGCCAGATGACCAATTAAAACCGAGGTAGCCGAACTGGCTATATTTTCCATATTATGATGTTCGGCAACCCATATTCTCCGGTAACCCAATTGCTCTGTATGCTGCGCAACCGCCACGGTATTCTCTATTGCCTGGCGTGCATTTCCTCCTTCTGTCACTACTGCCAGGTCTAATACTGATAATGCTATTTTCTTATCCATAACTCGATTTTTCTGCTTTGCAAAACTACCAAATAAGCCATGAAATGGTATTTTAACAAATACTATCAGAGTAAGACTTTATTAGAATAATGTCAAATATGGGTAAAAGCAGTATTTTCGTTAGGTTTGTTACCTCAATTTCAAAACGCTTTACATTAGAATCAAAGAGAAAATCGTTTTTTTAAGCGAACCAGAGGGCAACACGATCAGGAAGAAGCCGAAATGAGTTTCATAGATCATCTTGAAGCGCTGCGCTGGCATATCATGCGGGCAGTATTGGCGGTATTAGTATTGGCTGCTGTTATTACTCCTTCTCCCGACTGGGGCAGCCAGATGATAGTGTGTATTCCATTAGTACTCCTGTATGAAATCAGCGTCATCATTGCCGCGAGAGCATCTAAGAAAAATGAGAAAAAGTGGGAAGAATGGAGTTAAAAGAGGATACCAATTATAAAACGCCGGCAATAACCGCAGAAGTGGTACCGATGTAAAGAAAAAAGAAAACCTTATTTATCTTTCAGGAACCATTCTTTTTCTGGTTATCAAAAAAAATTGTATCATTAGATATAGAAACTGAGAAAATTATGGCCTTAAAAATTAATCTGGACAAATTAGACCTGCAAATCATCTCGGCTATGATGGAAGATGCAGGGATATCCTATGCGGATCTGGGAAAAGCACTTTCCGTTTCGGGAGGTACCATTCATGTCCGTATTAAAAAACTTCAGGAAGGTGGTATTGTTAAAGGAACAAGATTAAATGTAAATCTTAGGGAATTAGGATATGATATAACGGCGTTCATTGGTATTTTTTTGGAAAAGAGTTCTCTTTATGATTCGGTAGCCAAAGAACTCAAGAGAATACCCGAAATCGTACGACTGAATTATACTACCGGTAATTACAGCATGTTTATCGAGGTGGTTTGCCGGGATATTACCCAGTTGCGTCATGTACTCCATGATGAATTGCAAAAGATAAAAGGAATAGAAAGAACAGAAACCCTTATTTCACTGGAAGAAAGTTTTAACCGCAATGTTCAGGTTGCTGAAAAATAGGTTATTATTATCCTGCACCAGCTTTCACATCTAAAGCGTCCCGTAATCCGTTGCCCAGCAAATTAAAAGCCAGTACCAGTACCATAATACATATACCCGGGGAAATAGCCAGTAAAGGATTATGCGTAATAATAAAATTATAATTTTCCTTAATCATAAGTCCCCAGCTTGGCTGCGGCGGCTGTACGCCTATACCCAAAAAACTCAATCCCGCCTCCAAAACGATGGCTGAAGCAAAATTGGACGCTGCCATTACCATCACCGGACCCAGTACATTAGGTAAAATGTGACGAAAGATAATCCGGCTATTCCCCAATCCTAATGCTTTTGCTGCTTCAATGTAGGTCAGTTCCCGGATGCTTAATACCTGGGTTCGGATAATTCTTGCAGTATTCACCCACAGGGTTAACCCAACAGCTATGAACACCTGCCAGAACCCTTTACCTAATACCAGGGTAAGCGCAAAAACCAGGAGTAGGCCGGGGATGCTCCATACAACATTCAGCAGCCACATGATGATATAATCGGTTCGGCCACCATAATACCCTGCCAAAAGTCCCAGAATAATGCCAATGGTAAGAGATATGACAACGGCAATAAGTCCAACGGCAAGGCTTACCCGTATTCCAATAATAAGACGACTGAGTATATCTCTGCCAAATTTATCAGTACCCAGCCAAAATTTTTTTCTTACCACAGAAGGAATTCTGAGTCCTTCTTTATCCGGTATCAAGTAGGCTCTTCTTTCTTCCAAACCTTCATCAATATATTGCTGTACCACAATAGAATCTTTTTCCAGCCTCCAGGAGTAAATAGGTATAAAATCAAACCGATCTTCTGTTCCATGGAGCAACCGGTTAAAAAATCCTGCGGGTTGCTTTGTTTTTTCTTTGGGAAGAAGAAGGAACTCCACCGTAAATCCGGGCTTTTGTCCTCCAATTTCCAAAATCATCCTGTTGGCATTAGGAGAGTGATCCGGAGCAATAAAGTAAGCAAATACGGCTATTGTTACAGACAGGGCTATGATCCAAAGTCCAAAAACGCCACCGTTGTTTTTTAACAAACGACGCCAGGAGGCTATAATAAAAGAAGGAGATCCATTTTGCACCCCCTAAAATACTATTTTCTGAAATCAGAAACCTAATTCTTCTGCTATACCCATTTTTGCTCTCTCAAAT
>CAZFGP010000007.1:0-56399 GCA_964518685.1 uncultured Terrimonas sp. | reverse complement strand
CTGTGCATAACTATCGTAAAATATATTTTGTGGCATCATAGAAAACTTTGCGATGAGTCTCAGAGCGCTTCAACACGGGATACCAGGAAAACTAAAAGGAGCCTGGAACCTTGTCGGCATGCGGAATATTGACACTCTCATGAAAAAAACGACACCTCAATGGTGGGATCAGATTAAAAGGGAAAAAGCAACCAGGGCAGCTCTTGCAGAAATTCAAAAAGCAAGTGTTGAGATCTAAACCAATAACGGAATGATTTCCAAGACAGGATAGAAGGGTCATTTTTTGTAAAATAGAATTATATTTTTTATTTTGAAATATAAAAGGTATCTATTAGCTTCGCATATGACATAGTACCGACCTCCTGGAAATGAATATCCAATCCTCCGTCTGTTTTTTGTCCAATCTCCTCCGCTATTAAGATCCGATATTTTCCCGTTTAATCCAAAGGTTTTGACATTGTGGTTTAAAACCTGATTTTTAATCACCCCCGTCACCAGAGTGAATGGAGAGTCATTGAATGCAAAGATTTATTCCATTCACTACGTTTTTCTTTTTGTGGTTTCAGAGGTAAGCACATGCCGGTGATTTCTATCATCGGCATTTTTGATTTATTCAAAGCGGTGACTTTTTTCTGATGGTTAATCATCACGATTGTGCTGTAGTGTAGGAATCCCGCGTATTTTTTCTTACCTTCATGCTATTTCTAACCCCGATTCATATTTTATTTTTGCATTTCTGCATATTAGAATTTGGGAAATTTAACCTGACCTTCTTCTGGTGCCCGGGCAGAAATAATTGAAGTATTAGTTTTCGCCACCGTTTTCTCTCTGCAGCAATAGGGAGAAGATTTAAAATATATTTTCTAACAAATTCTTTTTCTTATTAGAATTAAAACATGTTTTTATGCTACTAGCAACCGATCTTGACGGAACATTCTTAGGAGGCCGGCAAACTGACCGTTTAAAACTATATCGTTTAATACGGGAACAGGAAAAGATTCGTCTTCTTTTTGTAACAGGAAGAGGCATTGAAAGTGTAATGCCTCTGTTGGACAACCCTATCATACCCAACCCGGACTTTATCATCTGTGATGTGGGCGCAACAGTACTGAATGGTCAAACTCTGGAGCCGGTACAACCTATCCAATCAAAGATCGAAAAACTTTGGCCGGGTGCATTGGCGATAAGAAAAAGAATGCGAAAGATTAAGGGACTTCGCTTGCAACCTGTTTCACAGGAGCGGCGCTGTTCCTACTTCTACGATGAGTCTACTGATATTGAAACCGTGAAGAAAATAGCCGACGAAATGGGTTTGGACATTCTTCTTTCAGCAGGAAAATTTTTGGATATTCTTCCCAAAGATATCAACAAAGGAACAACCTTACAAGAACTGGTGAAGCTCGTGGACTTTCCTGCCGATGCTATTCTGGTTGCGGGAGACACCCTTAACGACCGGTCTTTATACGACACGCCATACAAAGGAGTCGTTGTAGGAGCAGCCGAACCAGCTCTATTGCGTTATACTTATGGAATGTCTAATGTATTACAGGCTAAATCTAACGGAGCAGGAGGAATTTTGGAGTCGTTGAATCATTTTCCGGAATTTCACGATTATGTTCGGTCAGGAGAGACAACCGCCCAGTCTGAAACACAGGGAGATACCCAACTTTTGCTGATGTACCACCGCTTTCCTTATGAGACAAAGGAGATTAACGGAACAAACCAAAAAGTAGCGCCTAAAAGTCCAAACGGGATTATCCCCTCACTATTAGGATTTTTCAGCAATGGTCGCTCGGGAGCATGGATAGCCTGGGAAGAAGTGCGTAACAAAACACAGCCTCATGCCGATCATTATATTGATGAAAAAAAATATCCCAACCTAATTGCTTCCGCTATAGGGCTAACGAAAAAAGAAATAGACATTTTTTATAAATTATTTTCAAAGGAGGCTTTTTGGCCTGTGATATTTTCTTTTGCCGATAAAGTAAAATTTGATCATAGTCACTGGGAACAATATCTGGAAGTAAATCGTCTGTTTGCGGAAAAGGCTGCTTTGGAAGCTGATAAAAATGCTACCGTTTGGATACATGAATACAATCTATGGATGGTTCCGGGCTTTCTGAGGCAATTAAGGCCGGACGTAAAAATTGGTTTTTTTCACCATACTTCATTCCCACCGGCAGACATTTTTAATATTATTCCCTGGCGCAGGGAAATTATCGGCAGCATGTTGCAATGCGACTATATCGGCTTTCATATACCTCGCTATGTCGAGAATTTCATGGACGTGGTAAAGAGCCATACTCCTGTTACCATCCGGTCCAGACAATCCTGTGCAGACCGCTTTCTTACCTATAGCTGTGCCCTGGGCGTGGATATGATGACCAGAGAGATAGAAGCCGGAGGCAGAACCATCCGCTTAGGCGCTCATCCGGTAGGAATAAATATGAAAAACATAAAACAGATCTTTGAACAGCCTTCAACTCAGGAGCAAATCAGTAAAATGAAAAATCAAACCAGGGGTAAAAAAATTATTTTATCCGTTGAACGATTGGATTATGTAAAGGGTCCGTTGGAAAAGATTAATGCCTTTCAGATTTTCCTGGAACAAAATCCACAGCTCCATGGCAAAGTTGAGCTTATTAACATCTGTACACCCCCTGCTGCCGGCATGAAAATTTATGATAAAGTACTTACTGAATTAGAGCAGGCCATTGGGAAAATTAATGGCAAGTATGCCCGGTTGGACTGGGTGCCGATTCATTTCTTTTTCAGATCCGTTCCATTTGAAGAAGTAATCACCTATTATGCTGTTGCGGATGTGGCCTGGATTACTCCACTCAGAGACGGGCTGAACTTAGTAGCAAAAGAATATATAGGTGTGCAGGGGCTTAAACCAGAGGCTGATGGTGTTTTGATCATCTCGGAATTTGCCGGTGCATCTGTAGAACTTTCTTATGCAATCCGTACCAATCCTTACGACATCAGGGATATGGTGCAGGGGCTGGAACAAGCGCTGAAGCTGAACTGTACAGAAAAAAAACTCAGGCTGCAGCGTCTCTTTGAACAAGTAAACCATTACGATATTGAAAACTGGGGAAAATCATTCATGATGGAATTAAATAATATCGGAAGGCCGGATACGTCAATCCTCTTACAATAAAGGCAGTAAGCAAAGCAGCAGCATAATCTTTTGCACCATCCCTGATTAAAAGAGACCAGGGATGGTTTAATTAAACTCAACATTTGCGGTCAACTGCAAATTTTGATTTCAAATAATGTGTTATTTGCAGAATGGAATATTTTAATAAGTTGTTGGGTTTATTAAGGATAGAAAGAGAACAGGATCGGGACTCTTACCGTAAACTCATTGAAACATCCTCTATTAAAGAACGCAGAGAGAACGGTCTCACCTGGTACCCCATTGCTATTAGAGGTATAGAAGCGGGGAGAGGAGACTACATAACGGTTGAAATTGAGCGCACGGTAGAATCGGAGATCCCCTCTCAATTTAGGTTTGGCTCATCAGCCGCTATTTTTTCTAATCACAATCCAAAAGAATACAGGACAGAAGGAGTGGTTACATTTCAATCCGATAATCGCATAAAAATTACGCTCCGCGTAGATGAACTGCCAGACTGGAGTAAGGACGGGAAATTGGGCGCAGACCTTCTTTTTGACGAAAATAGCTACGATGAAATGCAAAATGCTCTGAAACAGGCGCAAATTTTAATAGAAAAATCGAAGCAAAACGACCTGACGAGCATTCTTATTGGCAGAAAGGTTCCTACGTTTAATACCGGGGAAAGCCTTATTAAGACTGCCCATTTAAATACTTCCCAGCAGGCGGCTCTGAACAAGATTATAGATGCAAATGAGTTGGCTATCATTCACGGGCCTCCGGGAACCGGAAAAACCACTACTCTCGTGCAAGCGATAAAGACCTTAGCATTGCAGGGAAACAATCAGATATTAGTCGTGGCGCCAAGCAATACAGCAGTTGATTTGCTCACTGAAAAATGTTCGGACGAAGGCCTGGAGGTAATAAGAATAGGGAATCCGGCAAGGGTTTCAGAGCGGCTGATGAACCTCACACTCGATCATAAGGCAGCTCAGCATCCCGACATGAAAGAGGTAAAGAAAATGAAAAAGCAGGCCAATGAACTTCGCAATATGGCGCAAAAATACAAGCGTAATTTTGGAAAGGCAGAACGTGAACAGCGTAAGGCTTTATTTGATGAGGCACATCGTATCCTTAAAGATGTTGAACGAACAGAGCAATACATAACGGATGATCTGCTTAATCGTACACAAATAATTACGGCAACATTAGTGGGCGCAAACCACTATACGGTACGCGACCGCAGGTACCATACTGTGGTAATTGATGAAGCAGCCCAGGCTATTGAACCGGCCTGTTGGATACCCATTCTAAAAGCAGAAAAATTAATTTTGGCAGGTGATCATTGTCAATTACCTCCTACTGTTAAATCTGAAGAAGCAGCTCATGAGGGGTTAATCATCACACTATTTGAAAAATGCGTAAAGAACTTTCCTCAGGCAGTGATATTACTGGAAGAACAATACCGGATGCATGAAGATATCATGGGGTATTCTTCCAAAGTGTTTTATCAGGACCAGTTAAAGGCAAATAAGGCAATAGCTAAACAATTGCTTTTTGAAGGAGATCAACCTTTGGTTTTTGCAGATACGGCCGGATGTGGATTTGAGGAAAAAATTGAAGGAATAAATATCTGCAATCCGGAGGAGGCCGTATTTGTTTTTAAACACCTTAGCCAATTGATTGAAGAACTTGCCAAAGTGTACCATCCTGAGAATTTCCCATCCATAGCCATCATCTCACCCTACCGCCGTCAGATTCAGCTACTAAACGAGCAACTGGAACATTCATCACAACTCAAGGTTTACAATCATAAGATCTCGGTAAACACCATAGATAGTTTTCAGGGACAGGAAAGGGATATTGTATATATCAGCCTCACCCGAAGTAATGCTGAAAACAAAATTGGCTTCCTCTCTGAAATACGACGTATGAATGTTGCGATGACCCGGGCCAGAAAAAAATTAGTCGTTATTGGTGACAGCGCAACAATGGGACAGTTCCCTTTTTATGCGGATTTTATTACCTATGCTGAACAACGTCACGGATGGCAGAGTGCCTGGGAAATACTAACAGACTGACTGACACCGTTTTGTTCAGCAATTCAACTCAATCTTTATCCCTACATAAGAAAAGTAAAAAGAATCTCTACCGGTTCAATAATTGATAATTTTTAAAAGAAAAGATCTGATTTCCGCCTAACATTCTGTTTTCAACCCAACTCAAAAAACGATACTTCCATTTCTCGTGCTTATGTGCCGTTCTAATCCCTTCCTTATCAAAACTATCCAGCTTGTCCTGCCAGTTAAATTTCTTAATCCAGTCGTGCATTACAGCAGGGTGTGTCCCGGTGAAGGGAGGCAACTTCTTTAAATCACCGTAATTAAATTCCTGTTGTTTGTATTTTAGAAATGAATCCACATTTTCTTTTCCCTTATAATCCGTCATAAACGATACGTATTTCTTTTGCATATACTCAGGGGGTCTAACCCACCCATAATGAAAAACGCTGGCTTCCACTTTAGCCACCTTCAATTTATAAGTGTTTGCTTTCTGATTATAATTAATAAAATCAAAGGAGGGTATACTTCGGAAAGATTGTGCGTCCTTCCATGAATGGATATCCGGTCTGTTCCGAATGATCCGGATCTCTTTTGCATACCAGGCGTGAGATTTAAGATAATGTTTGTAATCTCCCCAAAAATGCTTGTAATCAAATAACAATCCTTCCACTTCGGTATCGTTTAATAAATCCTGGCATCGTTCCCTGATTGCCGGCAAGGAATTTTCATGAATAACTTCGTCACTTTGAAGGTAAAAAAGCCAGTCGCCTATGCAGACATTTTTGGCTATATCAGTCTGGTGGGCATACTCGGTACCATCAGGATACTTTTTTAAGTCCCACACCGTAGGAACGATCCTAATTTTATCCGATCGCAGACTTTGGATTTCCTGTAATGTAGCATCTCCTTCGTCACAATTGCCCAACGCCACCACAAATTCATCAACAAGAGGCAAAATAGACTGAATAGATTCTTTGACGGGATAGTATAGTTTTGTGGCATTTCTTGCCAGAGTAAATCCGCTGATTTTCATTGCTTGGCTTATTGAGCATTTATCAAAAATGGGGTCTAATCACACCTGGAATAGGAAAATTTTTATATTACCCGGAAGTTTATCTAACCTCACTCACCAGGGTTTTCATCTTCTGTAATCCCGTCCTTGCTACCTGCAGAGGGTCTTGTTCCCAATAATTCCTGTTAAACAACTCCAGCGAGAGCACTTTAGTGCCCCCCATATCTTTCAGAGTATGAAGAATCTGCTTCAATGGCGCATTTCCATCCCCCGGGAAAACCCTGTCTGCATCGGTTTGTTCCTTTCTTGGAATATTGCCAGGATAATCATTCAAATGAATAATTTCTATTGCTTTCCCATTAATTAACTGAAGCCCGTTAAAACCCGAGCCTCCACGAAAGAGATGATAAACATCCGGCAGGATTCTCGCATCGGGATCATCAGCAGCTACTGCTATGTCTATTGCCTGTGCAAGACTATACAAGGTTTCGGATGCCCCCCAGAATTCTAACTGAGGCATCACGCCATATTTTTTCCCTAATTCTAATATTCTTTTATAATAGCTGCCGGCTTTTACAAAATCAATCGGGTCGCTTTTTTCTACACCGGCAGGAGGAGCGGCAATCCTCTTGCACCCAATTGCTGCCAGAATTTTCATTTCCTCTTCCAATACGCGCAGTCCGGTCTCCCGTTTATCCGGGTTGTTAACCATCCAGGTGGAAAAACTGATTCCGTTCTCAACAATCATTTTTTTCTCATCGAGAAACTTCTTCAATGACAGAATACTATTCCCTTTTTCAAGGTAGTCTTTAATGTCGTTTAGCCATAGCTCTACGCCATCATAACCAGCATTGGATGCTATTTCGAGTGTGGGGATCAACCCGAGAAGATGGCCCTGAATCGTACTTGTATTGAGGCAGAAGCGAAACCTGGATGAGGCTTTCTTTTCCACAGTATCACCTGCTATCGGAATAACGGAAGGGAAGGACGCCATCGCCGTAAGTTTTAACATTTCTCGTCTATCCAACATAAAAAACCCAATTGTGGCGCTCAAGATACTTCATTTTAGAAAGCATACACAATTGAGTTCACTTGTACCATAATTTTTCCCGCTCTGTCAGTGCTGTTGCCAGGTAGTAGCGGATAAATTCTTTTTGTTCTTCAATTCGTTTTTTCAGAGTGCTTAACTGCCTCCTTACCCCATTAGTGTCGTATTGAAAATTCTCGACCAATAATCCGATACGATCCAGTTTTTCCGTTGCTGTAAGGATGAGTTCCACTACGGGGTCCAGCATTTGTTTTATCACTGCATCCTGTTTATAAGGCAGGAAGCGATTGTTGCGATAGCCTACAAATTCATTAAAAATTTCCGTTGCCTCATTCAGTTCTCCAACCGCTGCGTTGTATAATTGCATATCTCGTTCCCCGGCAATAATTGCAATATTCATTCTGTTGAATCCCTGCCATAATCTGATGATTTGGCTATTTGCCCCCGCATCCTTCATACGTCGTTCTATCGCGAGATATTGTTGCAAACTGTCTGATTGTAAAAAAGCATCAACTGTATCTTTATAATGGTAGGTTCCTTTGCTCTTAAAATTTCCATTTCTATGATTAACCGGCCTTTCGAGCAACTGCCACAGTGGGTCGAATGGCATATGGGTTTGAATAAAAACCTCCGGGCTAACCATAAAATATCTCAGGTTATCGGGCTGTCCTGCATCCCAGGTAGGATCAAACAGCCACCAGGCATCCTCTACCTTTACCGCACACCAGGCATGTCCTGTATTATTGCGGCTACTGATACCCAAAGGATATCCATAAACCACATAGGATTGCAACCCAATTCTTGCTGCAAGATCGGTAAAAAGATCGGCATAGTTTTCACATACGCCTCTTCTCCGCCGAAGGGTTGCGGCAATTCGTGCGTTGTGATCCAGATTTCGATTTAAATAAAAAGTACTGTCATTATCGTAGCGGATATGGCTTGTAATCCAACTGTAAATGGCCTGTAACTGAGATTTGGGAGTATTATATTGTTGCTGTATAAAGCCGGCAAGATCACCGGCAGAAAAACTTGTGGAATCCGGAATCCTAACCGCAAGTCTGGTAAACCCTGTACCTCCATTCCAGACCTGCGCGTTGGTTACACTCCAGAACAACATCATACCATATAGCAACACCCCGAACTTCATTCCTTAAAGTTACAAAGATGTAATGTAAAAACAGGGAAATTGAAAGGGACCCGGAATCAAAGGTTATCTGTTTTCAGGCGTTCATTTCCCGCTATCCAATGCTTACCTACATGCAATTCTGCTACCGTCTGTTTATCTCTCTAAGACAAAGGTTCGAGTAATCTAAAAAACTGATCCAATTGAGGGAGAATCACTATCCGGGTACGACGATTGGTAGCACGTCCTTCAGGCGTAGCATTGTCAGTTATAGGATTATACTCGCTCCTGCCTGCTGCCGTAAGCTGACCCGGGTTTAACCCATACTCGTTTTGAAGAATGCGCACCACCGAAGTAGCACGTTTTACACTCAGATCCCAGTTATCAAGCAGAACACCGCTGCGATAAGGAATATTATCGGTATGTCCTTCCACCATATATTCCATATCCGGTTGGTTTTTTAACACCAGGGCCACTTTACCCAACACCACTTTTGCTTCCGGTGTCACTTCATAGCGCCCACTCTTAAACAACAATTTATCCGAAATATCAATGTACACAACTCCCTTATCAATCTTGATATTGATATCTTCATCATTGATATTGCCAATGACTCCTTTTAAATTCATCACCAGTATCAGATTTAAGGAGTCTCTCCGGGATATTGCCGATTGTAATCCCTGAATATACAGGTCTTTTGACCCAATATTATCCAGTGACTTCTTAATACTCTCAGCCTGCGCGGCAGAAACAACAGAAAGCTCCTGCAATTGCTTTAAAGCCTGTGTATTATTTTCTTTGAGATATGCCACCTGTTCTTTCAGATGTTCATTTTCTTTTTGCAATGCAGTATTTCTGTGTAATGCATCATCTTTCGCATCAGTACATTCCTTCAGCGTTTGCTGCACATTCAGATAAGACTTATTTAAAGCCTCATTCTTAGCCTGTTCAGCCTTAAACTTCTGCGTGCTGACACAGGAAAAAAGAAAAACCACTCCCATGCAGGTTAAGACAAACAACCGGAACCTCATATTTTTTGATTTTATGTTATGAAAATTAAACGAAATGCAAGATAATACAAACCTGAAGTTTTTCATGCCATTGATCCCTTTTCATAACCGATTATGAGGTCACCCTATCAATACAATTTTTTATTTTAACTGCATTCCTTACAAAAGAAGGGTTTATCTTTAAGGTATCAACTTCGTTTACGCTACATCTCCTATTGTCATGATTAAAAAAAGTTCCATTTACATTTTAAGACTCTTCTTATTACTATGGATTGTTTCCTGTCATTATCCTTCATCAAGAAAGCAACAACTTAACGGTGAACAAGCGCATGAATATTCATTCTACGACGACAGTACATTGAATAATAATACGCTGCCAGTTCTTATGCCATACAACAGAATAATTAGTCCTGCCGGCAAAGTGGTGTCCTGGGGCAACAAAAACATGGAACAACACAGCCTGGATGTACAACTCATTCCGGGTACACAATGGCTGGCTGTGGAGGAAAAAAACGGTATTGTAATCATTGATATCAACAAAGAAGCTGTTATAGCTAAGTGGAATTATGACGATTATAAAGCCCTTAGTAAATTAAAGAGCACTTATTCCGGTATTCAGGTCTGGCAAAAGAAAAACGAAACTTTTATTTTCTGGAGCGCAGCTAACAAGAGTGATTCATACGTAATACAGGCGCTCTGGGACGAAACTACAATCGCCATTAAGGACACTTTTTACTTCAGGCCGGAAGGACTCTCTCCGCTTGCTTTACCCAACGAGATTGCAATCAATCACGAAAATGGGCACGACTATCTTTATGTGGTTTTGAATGGCAACAATCAGGTTGTAAAGGTTGACCTGCTGGATGGCAGGGAAGTTTGGAAGAGATCAACCGGAGTGGCACCTTATGGCATTACGATTTCTGATAATAAAGTATATGTAACCAACTGGGCGGGGCCACAGCCCGAAGGAGGGACAGACGATCAAACGGCAGGTGTTCCTTACGGCAAGGCTTATGTCAATGCCCTTACCGGATCACTCAGTCAGGGTTCCGTTTCTGTATTTTCTACTGATGGTTCACCAATAACCGAAATTAAAGTCGGGCTTCATCCAAACGATATTATTTCTTCAAAAAATCATCGGTTCCTTTATGTTTCCAATGCCAACAGTGATAACATCACGGTTATTGATACACGCAACAATACAGTAATAGAAGAGATCTCTGTAAAACTCTTTCCGGGATCAGAAGGTTTTATCGGCGACTCACCGGGAGCTCTGGCATTGGATGATGTCGGCAACACTTTATATGTTACCAACGGTCTGGACAACGCGGTGGCGGTAATCAATTTGGGAAGCAAGTCTGCGACCGTAGGTAACGGCGAAAGCAAAGTTTTGGGTTATATCCCAACTGAAGCTTATCCATCGGGAATTACTATTAAAAACAACACGCTTTTTGTTACTAATCTGGAAGGTGAAGGCGCACGAACCAACAGCCTGGAAATAAAGAAAGAGTCGCCGGCATCTGGCGCCCCCACTACAAAGGGAGGAGCATATAACAGTCATAAACAAGCCACTACCTTGTCTATTATTCCTATTCCGGAGCAACAGCAATTAGCACAATATACAGAACAGGTTAAAAAACTAAATCTTTCTTTCCGTACCGAACTCGCCCGGTTACTTCCAAGAAAAAATGTATCTCCCAGACCGGTACCCGAACGTATTGGAGAACCTTCTGTGTTTAAACATGTGATTTACATTATAAAAGAAAACCGGACTTATGACCAGGTTCTGGGAGATATGAAAGAAGGGAAGGGCCGGGAAGACTTGTGCGTATTCGGTGAAAAGGTAACGCCAAATGAACATCAGCTGGCGAGAGATTTTGTGTTATTAGATAACTTTCATGTATCCGGAAAATCTTCGGCTGAAGGGCATCAGTGGACCGATGCGGCCATGGTCACAGATTATTTGGAAAGAAACGTTGGCGCCTGGTTCAGAAGCTATCCACATGTGCAAACCGATGCGCTGGTATATAATAAAAAAGGATTTCTCTGGAACAATGCAACGGAACATGGGAAATCCGTTCGTATCTACGGTGAAGCCTGTACTCCACATTTTGGAAATGACATGACCTGGACTAAAATCTATAATGACTTTCTGGAGGGCAAACCGTTTAAGTTTCATAACACGACCACTATAGCTCCGGTAGAGCCTTTACTTGCACCCGATTACCCGGGATATGATAGTCATAAGATCAATGATCAGCTTAGAGCTACAGCTTTTATCAATGAGTTGCAGACATACGAAAAAATGCCAGGAGATCAATTGCCCGAGCTTATGATCGTTGCTTTACCTGCAGATCATACAGGAGGCACCAATCCCGCTCTGCCAACGCCAAGAGCTATGGTAGCGGATAATGATCTGGCCCTTGGCAGAATTGTTGAAGCCTTTAGCAAGAGCAGATTCTGGAAAAATACAGTGATATTTGTAACTGAAGATGATTCCCAGAGCGGGTGGGACCATGTGTCGGCTTATCGCACTACAGGATTTGTATTCAGTCCATACAGTAGGCTTCAGAAAACGGTGTCCACCAACTATAATCAAACCTGTATTGTTCGTACTATTGAACAGATTCTGGGTATTCCTCCGATGAATGCAATAGATGCAACTGCCTTACCGATGTTTCATTGCTTTAATGATAAACCTTCTGATTTTGTGTATACGGCAATTCCCAATCGTATACCTCTGAATGAAATGAATCCGAAAATGTCGTCCTTAAAGGGTAAGGATCTGTACTATGCACAACAATCTCTCAGACCTGAGTTTGAACACATAGATGGCGGCAATGACGATTTAATGAATCGTATCATCTGGCATGCTACAAAAGGCAACAAACCCTACCCTGACAAATATGCAGGCAAGGACGAAGATGACGATGATTAAGTTCAGATTTTATCGGAAGATGAAATAAGAACCCATCTTATTTTCTTTAAGAGAGTCTCATAGGCTCCTTCCCAAAACCTCTTCTTAAAATCCCAATCTGACCAATATGGTACATTTGATGAAGATTTAGAAAGGCTATATAATCTCCTATGGAGCTATCGAATATTCCGGATTTCCCCTTTCCACCTCCCGGCATTTCGGCACTAAGCATTTCATCAGAAAGAGCTTCGAAATTGCTGCGGATTAAAGCATACAATTTGTTCCACTCATCCATTATCTCATTAATATTTGGGTATGGAAAATTATCCTGTGCTCGGGTTTTACTCAGCCCGGCAAATAAATCATCCCATTTTCTGTCAAATTTTGCAGCAACTGCCGTTCCGATCCCATATTGAGCATTCAATAAATGACCTGCTAAATATTTTACGTGGTTCATATTTTTATTCAGCCTTTGGTTGGTTTCCTGATCTGTAAAACCATCCAGAGAATTATGAAACCACTTATTAACCCAGTCAAACTGCGCTAATAATTGTTTCTTGCTATTCATAACAATCTATTTTTATAATGTTTAAAACCTACTCCAAAGATACGAATAGGTAGGTTAATGCTTGCTGGACATAAAGAACGATAGGCTGACCCAATAAGATCAGCCTATCACCGATAAAAATATTTTCGCTTTTATGCCTCCTGCGCGCTTAATCTTTTAGATTGTTTTTTGCGATCTTCTTCATCAAGGAGCACCTTACGCATGCGGATATGATTGGGGGTTACTTCAATGCATTCATCCTGCTGAATATATTCCATACATTCTTCTAACGACAACAAGGTCTTCGGCGCTATATTGGTAGCTGCGTCACTACCGCTGGCGCGCATGTTGGTCAATTTCTTTCCTTCAATAGCATTTACCACCAGATCACCCGGCTTAATATGCTCCGCTATGATTTGTCCGGCATATACTTCTTCACCCGGATCAATGAAGAAGGCACCCCGGTCCTGGAGTTTGTCAATGGAATAAGCCGTAGCTGTTCCACCCTGCTTTGCCAGTAAAACTCCATTATTCCTGCCGGGTATTGTTCCTTTCCAGGGTTTGTATTCATTAAAACGATGGGCCATCACTGCTTCTCCTGTAGTGGCTGTAAGCAACTGCGTACGCAGCCCGATCAATCCACGGGAAGGAATGTCAAATTCAAGGTGTTGTATATTCCCCTTGGTTTCCATTACCAGCAGTTCGCCCTTTCTGCGGGAAACAAGATCAATCGCCTTACTGGCAAATTCTTCCGGCACATCTACCACCAGCGTTTCATAAGGCTCGCACTTCGTGCCGTCTATCATCTTTACAATTACCTGCGGTTGCCCCACCGTCAATTCGTATCCCTCACGACGCATAGTCTCAATTAATACCCCCAGATGCAGAATGCCGCGGCCGTATACCATAAAGCTATCTCCATTGTCATTGTCTTCTACGCGCAGCGCAAGGTTTTTCTCTGTTTCCTTCATCAGCCGTTCCCGCAAATGACGGCTGGTTACAAACTTCCCATCCCTGCCGAAAAAGGGCGAATTGTTGATGCTAAACAACATATTCATAGTTGGTTCATCTACGCTAATTACAGGCAGCGCCTCAGGTTGGTCTGCATCTGCTATGGTATCACCTATATTGAAATCTTCCAGCCCAACTACAGCGCAAATATCACCGGCATGAACTTCATCAGTCTTTTTTTTCCCTAAGGCCTCGAAAATATAAAGTTCCTTCACTCTCGATTTTCTTATGGACCCGTTTGCCTGTACCAGTGCGATCTGCTGATTTTCCCTAATACTGCCTCTTGTAACTTTACCCACTGCAATCCGGCCCAGAAACGAAGAATAATCCAATGAGGTAATCTGAAGCTGTAAAGGGCCTTCACTCACTTCGGGCTCAGGAACATATTTAATAATGCCATCTAATAACGGTGTAATATCTTCACTGGGAGTAAGAGAATCATTAAACCACCCCTGTTTTCCAGAGCCGTAAAAAGTGGGAAAATCCAGTTGTTCTTCTGTTGCATCCAGGTTGAAAAACAACTCAAACACCGAATCATGCACTTCGTCGGGGCGGCAATTGGGCTTATCTACTTTATTAATGATCACAATAGGCTTCAGGTTTAATTGTAAAGCCTTTTGTAATACAAAGCGGGTCTGCGGCATGGGTCCTTCGAAAGCATCTACTAACAGCAATACACCGTCTGCCATTTTTAATACCCGCTCCACTTCTCCGCCAAAATCAGAGTGTCCCGGTGTATCTATCACATTGATTTTTACATCTTTATAGATAACTGATGCGTTTTTACTAAAAATGGTAATTCCTCGTTCCCGCTCCAGGTCATTATTATCCATTATCAATTCCCCGCTCTCCTGATTAGCGCGAAAGACATTTGTCTGATGAAGGATTTTGTCAACAAGAGTGGTCTTGCCATGGTCAACGTGGGCAATAATGGCTATATTTCTTATCTGCATTGCAATTTCTTTAACTCAGCCCTTGGAAAATCAGCACCGCCGTTAAGGCTGTATGACGCACCTAAAGCAAAGGGTAATTTTTTGAGGGTGCAAAGTTACGACAAATTTTTACAGCATGCAACATATAACTTCACAAGGTCGTATTTCAATTCTTCGCAGGCGGGGGGTGACACCCGCCTGTAGAAGTCGCTACCGGTCGGTGTCTCACCGACCGGAAAGTTGTGCATGAAGCGAAAAGTTGAAATACACCCCATCACAATCAGAGCTATCGAACAAAAACAATCCATTTTTAGTCCAGCCTTCCCAAATGCTGAGATGCAACCGGTTTTCCAAAAAAGGTGGTGGCGTGAGAGTTGAAATCGTTCGCCGAATCGGTGGTATAGAATCTTACGGAACCCTGTTTGGTGATCCGGTTTTCCATTTCCGGATGCCGGACCAGATAATCAGAAAGACTTTGTGCAACAATCTCTCCCTGTGAAATCAATCTTACTCCTGTGGGTAAATATTGTTGAATTTTGGGAGCTAACAACGGATAATGAGTGCAGGCCAGCAATACGGTATCAATATGTGTACCCTTGCTAAGCAGATTATTCACATGCTTTTTTACAAAATAATCCGCCCCAGGCCCTTCATGCTCATTATTTTCCACCAAAGGAACCCACATGGGACAGGCTTCCTGATAAACTTTAACTTCCGGGAAATACTTATGGGTTTCAATCAGGTAAGACCCGGATAACACTGTCCCTTCCGTTGCCAGAATTCCTGCCTCCCCGGATTTTGTAAAGTCACCTATTTTTTCAGAAGTAGGGCGTATTACACCCAATACCCGATTATTCGGATACAACCGGGGAAGATCATTTTGCTGAATACTACGCAAGGCCTTTGCAGACGCAGTATTACAAGCTAAAATAATCAAAGGACAGCCCTGATCAAAGAGCCATTGAACACATTGAAGTGTATAGCGATAAACCGTTTCAAAGGAACGTGTTCCGTAAGGTGTTCGTGCATTATCTCCTAAATATAAATAATCATATTGAGGAAGAACTCTAATAAATTCCTTTAAGATGGTTAATCCACCATAGCCCGAATCAAAAACACCTATTGGTTGTTGGTTCATGAAACAAAGATAGGATGTAGATTGTAGTGGCAGGGAAAGTAAAAGCCGTTTCTTTTCAGAAACGGCTTTACAAGATTAAAATATTTTAACCACCTTATTTCTTATTTCCTGACGCAGGTTTGGCTGGCTCTGCCTGTCCGGCAGCACCCGGAACGGCAGCCGCAGGGGGCAATTTAACCCCTAATTTCTTAGCCACCAAAGGTAGCAAATCATCTGTATGAGGCGCTACCAGAAGTGCATCCTGCTTGAAAACCCAGGTATATCCATTTTCTTTAGCCACCGTGTTAATCAATTCAAAAGCTTTGGTAAAGTAGGGATTCAACACTTCCTGTTGCTTGCGCTGCATTTCACCCTGTGTAAACTGATCCCAATTCTGAATAATAGAAAGATAGTTATTAGCTTCCTGCTGTACGGTTTGTTTTATTGCTGTCGGGGTGGAAGGCGCTTTAGCAATAGAATCCTTTCGTTTGTATTCACTCACATAAAATGGGAGTGTATTTTCCAAAGAATCTTTTCTAAACTGTTGTAACAAAGAATCTGCCTTTTTTATATCAGGCATGATGGATACAATATCTTCGAGACTGGCATGTCCGAACTTCTGTTGTGCATTTGCTGTTTGGCTTAGGATTAAAACTGCAAACGTTCCGGCTATTGCAAAGAGAACTTTTTTCATACTTATTTTAATGCTTAATTTTATTGAGATGAAAATTTGGTTTCGTTAGTTTGGCGGCCTCCGGGCTTTAACATTTTTTTATTTATTAACCCCCAGCATTTTCAATATGTCTTCACTTCGGTCTAATTTGGGGTCGGCAAAGATAACGGTAATTCCCTCACTTTTATCCAAAATAAAATCATAGCTTTTTTCCACTGCCAATTTCTGAACTGCATTGTACACTTTATCCTGTACCGGTTTTATCAACTCCTGTCTTTTCTTAAACAAATCTCCCTCATAACCAAAGCGTTGCCGCTGTAAATCGCGTAATTCCTTTTCCATATTGAACAACTCATCTTCTCTTTTCTTCTTTAGATCGTTACTCAGCATCACCTGCTCGGCCTCATAATCCCGATACATTTTATCCAGTTTTGCCTGCAAATTATCCAGCTCTTTCTGCCAGGCTTCGCTTAATTGATCTAATTGTTTTTGAGCCTCTTTATATTCTGGTAAGCGGTCGAGGATAAACTTGGTATCCAGAATTGCATAACGCTGGGCATTTGCAGCGAAAACTGCCAGACTTAAAAAAATAAAAACAAATAATACTCTTTTCATAACTATTTTTTAAAGATACATAAGCTTTTAAACGCGCCGGTTGCCAATTCTCTCACCTGACCTGATTATTCCGGCTCAAATCCTAACATAAAGGTAAACCGGGCGGCATCCTTAAAGGAAGTTCCCGGAACGGCTAATCTATCGAGTCCGACGCCATAATCAAACCCAAGCAAACCAAACATAGGAAGAAAAAATCTTGCTCCTAAACCTACGGAACGTCGTAATTGAAAAGGATTCCAGTTTTTAAATTCATACCATCCATTGGCCGCTTCAAAAAAAGCCAGCCCATAAATAGTGCTGCTTGGATTAGTGGTAAAAGGATAGCGCAACTCCATCGTATATTTATTAAATATAGTAAAGAATTTGTTAGTGGACTGTTGATCGGGGTTAATCTTAGGATCCGAATTATCATACACCGGATAACCACGATGAGCAATTATATCATAACCCAGGATACCAAAATTATTGGTTAAGCCAGCGTCGCCAACCTGGAACCGCTCAAAAGGAGATATTTCCAGATCACTGTTATACCGTCCAATGAAACCATATTTAGCTGCAAATTTTAACACGAACTGGCGGTTTTTTTCTTCCCCTGCAGGTCTTCCTAAAGGAACATACCATTCGCCATTGAAGCGCCATTTGTGGTATTCCACTAATTTATACTTATCTTCTGTCTTGATGGAACCTGGCTCTCTAAATACTGAATAGGGCGGTGTAAAGGCTCCGCTAATCATAAAGCTGGATCCTCCCGAAGGGAAGATGGGCTGGTTTACTGAAGATCTTGCCAGGGTAAGTTTCAGATTAAGAATATTAGCAGTAGCATTAGACATCCCCTGAAAAAATCCCGGATAATTTTTCAGCTTGTATTGTGTAAAGTTCAAGGCATAAATAAGCGTAAAATAATCATCCGGCCATTTGAGTTGTTTGCCTAATGAAACAGTGGCTCCCATTGCTTTAAGATAGGATGAATCCGCTCTCGCATACGTAAAATATCCATAATTATCATATGGATTAGAATATTTTGAACTGTAAACGCTTAAAGTAAGTGAATTTCGTTTTTTACCGCCCAACCAGGGCTCTGTAAAAGAAAAGTTGGTAGACCGGAAGAACCTTCCGTTCGACTGGAAGCGCAGGCTGAGCTTTTGTCCGTCGCCAGTTGGCAACGGGCTCCAGGAAGATTTCTTGAAAATATTATATAAGGAGAAATTATTAAATACCACGCCTACGGTACCCGTCAGGCCAATACCGCCACCCCAGCCTGCACTGAGTTCCAACTGATCAGATGATTTTTCTTCTACCGTATAATTGATATCTACCGTGCCGTCATCCGGATTGGGTACAGGATTAATTCCGATCTTTTCCTGATTAAAATAACCAAGGTTTGCTATTTCCCTTTGTGAACGAATCAATTCCTGTCTGCTGAATTTTTCTCCCGGCAGCGTTCTTAACTCCCGTCGGATTACGTGTTCTTTTGTCTTGTCGTTGCCGGCAATGGTCACCCTTTTTATAGTAGCCTGAGGACCTTCCGTAATTCTTATTTCATGATCAATGGTGTCGTTATATACGGAGGTTTCAACCGGATCTACCCGGAAAAATAAATACCCATTATCAGCATATAACGAACTGACATCTCCTCCTTCCTGGGAAAGTTCCTTACCCAATCTTTTATTCAGGGTTCCCAGGTTGTACACATCGCCCTTTTTTATTCCTAAAATAATACTGAGAACAGAATCTGAGTATTTGGTATTTCCTCTCCATGCGATATTTCCAAAATAATACTTATGTCCTTCGCTTACTTTTATTGCTATATTAAGATTGCCCTTTTCATTATAATAAATCGTATCCTTCTCAATTACCGCATCGCGATAACCCTGGGAATTATAATAATCAAGGATTTTACCCTTATCTTCCAGATACTTTTTTTCATTGAACTTGGCAGAACTAAAGATTTTAAAGCGAAAATAGGGATCGAGATAATCCAGTGTTTTGGTAGGGAAAAGGAATCCAAAATGTTTAATATACTCTTTGAAAGAAATGGGTTGTTTTTCTCCATAGGGACTAACATTTTTATCGGCCGATAAAGCAAACCGGCTTTTTTCCTTCGTTCCTTTCAGTTGCTTTTTCAACTTAAGTTCACTCAGGTTTTCATTACCAAAGAACATGATATCGTTAACCCGCACTTTCCCTCCTTTTTCCACGATAAAAATCAGATCTTCCCCATTGGTATAAGCCGTATCCGGGCGTTCCTGTACCGTAATTTTAGCACCTTGAAAACCCTTTTCGGTATAAAACTTCTGAATGGCTTCGATGGCGTTCTGCTTTCTGGCTTCGGTAACTACCTGACTGGCAGTAATACCCACCTTCTCTTTCAAATCAGTTGCTTCTGATTTCCGGATACCACGAAAGATGAGTTTTGACAGTCGCGGCCTTTCTACTGCTGCTATTTCCACCCAAATCCTGTCTCCTTCTACTTTGGTAACATAAATTTCTATGTCGGCAAACAAATTTTGTCCCCACAATTTTTCTATGGCTTTTGCAAAATTATCTCCGCCCGGGATTCTTACTTCATCACCTACATTCAATCCTGAAATGGAAGTAACCAGATTAGGATCAAAATACTGAGTTCCTGTTACCTTCACCTCTGCAATGGTATATCTTTTTGGAATCGGCTGATCAAACAACCCCATGAGCACCGGATCTACTGAAGTAGTGGGGATTGTATCAGTTACCTGGGCGTTAGTTTTAGTAGAGATAATGCTTAATCCAAGTAATATTATAAAAATCGTACAGATTCTATGCATCCGGTTTATATGTTTCGCCCGGCAAATTAACCGGATTATTTAAAAAGGTTTGTTAAAAGAATACAGGTTTAACTTTATCTAATGCGTATCCGTAGCGGATTCTCGCTGAATCTGATCGCCTGTTTTTCCAAAACGCCTTTGTCTTTGCTGAAAATTTAGGATAGCTTCATACAAGTCTTCCTTTCTGAAATCAGGCCAGCGAATGTCGGTAAAATATAATTCTGCATAGGCTAACTGAAATAAAAGGAAGTTACTTATTCTGAACTCTCCACTGGTTCTGATCATTAATTCAGGATCCGGAACCGAACTGGTAGTAAGATAATGCCGAAGCATCTCCTCATTAATCTGGTCGGATGATATTTTTCCTGATTTCACATCATTGGCAATTTCTTTTACGGCATGCACCAACTCCCACCTGGAACTATAACTCAATGCTATAATAAGCGTAAGTCCATTATTGGCATTAGTAAGGTCTACAGCTTCCAACAGTCCCTTCCGTGCATATTCGGGCAAGGTATCAATATCTCCTATCAGCTTTAGCTTAATATTATTTTTGTTCAGCGTGGATACTTCCTGATGGATCGTATGGGCCAGCAATTCCATTAAGCCCTTCACTTCCGGCTCAGGCCGATCCCAATTTTCCGTACTAAAGGCATATAAAGTAAGATACTTCACTCCAAGTTCAGCACATCCTTCTACAATATCCCTAACGCTTTCCACCCCCTGATAATGACCAAAAAGCCGGTCTTCTCCCTTTTCCTGCGCCCAACGCCCGTTTCCATCCATGATAATGGCAATGTGTTGAGGGAGATGATTCTTATCAATTTTACTGAGTAGCGACACGCGGTTATAATTTAAAAAAGTCAGACTTTGTCTGACTTTGGGCAAAGATATAAATATTATATATAGTGGAATAATTTAGTTAAGTCTGTTTCTCCTATAATAATAGCGGTTATTTTTCGGATTTTCCCTTTAACACCACCTGATGATAATATTTGCATACCGGTCGCAATCCGCATATTTCACATTTCGGTTTACGGGCAACACAAATATAACGCCCATGCAAGATCAGCCAGTGATGGGCTTTATAAATAAGTTCGGTAGGAATATACCGCACCAATTGTTTTTCTGCTGCGAGCGGGGTGGTAGCCTTATAGGTGAGGCCAATCCGCGCTGCCACCCTGAAAACATGGGTATCAACCGCCATATTGGGCTGCTGATCAAGCACTGAGGTAATTACATTAGCGGTTTTTCTTCCAACCCCCGGCAATTCCATCAGTTCTTTCACGGTTAAGGGTACTTCGCCGCGATGCTTTTCCACCAGCAATTTAGCCATGCCCATCAGGTGCCGGGCTTTGTTATTGGGGTAAGAAATGCTCTTAATCAGGAAGAACAGGTCGTCGAAGTCGGCTTTTGCTAATTCCTCAGCGCCGGGATACTTATCAAACAGGACGGGGGTAGTCAGGTTTACCCTTTTGTCTGTACATTGGGCAGACAGAATAACGGAAACCAATAATTGATAGGGGCTATCGTAAATTAACTCTGTCTCAGCGTCAGGTGCATTTGTGCTGAACCAGTCCAGCACAAACACATATCTTTCTTTTCTCGTCATTGAAGATTGTTCTAATGACCCAAAGTTAGTCTAATGAAACGTTCTTAAGACTGTTCCAGTTCTTTACTTACACCTGCATAACTGAGCAGATTACGAATAGCAGCAGGGCGAGGCGAATGATGAAGCGTGTTCAGATCTTCTATTGATCTTTCCAAGATTTCGAATTTTTCCCTGTAAGACCAATTTGTGTCTAAAGCTTGTTGTATAGCGGCAGTCTCTTCTGCGGAAGTCTCTTTGTAAAGAAATCGTATCATGTTTTCGGGTGTATAAATATCCATGTGCTGTTCATTTTTGAATTCACAATTATCATTACGGTTCTTAGGATATTCAGAAAAATACGGATTAATGGTGTTCTCAGGGGTTTATCAACAGGGGGGAATTTACTTAAAACGACAGAGCAAAAGAAATATTGTGAAACTTATAAAAAAAGTGAAACTTATTTTTCTTCTATTATAAACACATCTTCATTATCTTTCTTCATAAAATATTTTTCTCTCGCAGCTTTTTCCAAAAATTTCGGGTTGCTCTCCATTTCAGAAAGGGTTTTCCTAATCTCTTCAATCTGACCTGAATAATACTTCTTCCCCTTTTCAAGCTGCTTCAGTTCCTTCGTTCTTTTTATCTGCAAAAACAGATCATTATGATCAAAAAAGACCAGCCAGACCACAAACACAACCATACTTAGCCCGTATTTATTTCTCATCCAGGCTGGTATATTTTTTATCCATTTCATGATCCGGGCAAATTGGCGGTACTCTATCTTCCAAAAATAGCCTTTCTTTTCGGATATGTTGCACTTTCACCTAAGGCTTCTTCAATACGTAATAATTGATTGTATTTAGCCATCCTGTCGGTTCTGGAAGCACTTCCGGTTTTAATTTGTCCGCAATTCAAGGCCACGGCTAAGTCTGCAATAGTAGTGTCTTCCGTCTCCCCGCTTCTGTGGCTCATAATGCTTGTATAACCTTTTGCCTGAGCCAGCTGAACCGCATTGATGGTTTCAGTTATCGTTCCAATTTGATTCACTTTAACCAGAATACTGTTGGCAATGCCCTCATCAATACCCCTCTGTAAGCGTTTGACATTGGTAACAAACAGATCGTCTCCTACAAGCTGACAGGCATTTCCAATTTCCTGTGTTAGTTTTTTCCAACCTTGCCAATCGTCTTCTGCCATTCCGTCTTCAATCGAAATGATGGGATATTTTTTCACCCAATTACTCCAATAACTTACCATTTCATCGCTGCTGATGGTCTTTCCGGAACTTTTATAAAATTTATAGGTCTGGTTAGCTTCATCATACATTTCCGTGCTTGCGGCATCCATAGCAATAAAAATTTGGTCACCTGCTTTATATCCGGCGGCTTCAATAGCCTGCAATACCGTCTCAATGGCTTCTTCATTACTTTGAATTTCAGGTGCAAACCCTCCTTCATCTCCCACATTGGTACTGTATCCTTTTTTCTTTAAAACAGACTTAAGATGGTGAAAAACTTCCACTCCCCAACGGAGCCCTTCATTAAATGAGGCTGCTCCTGCCGGCACAATCATAAACTCCTGAAAATCTATCTTGTTATCGGCATGCACTCCGCCGTTTAAAATATTCATTAACGGCATAGGTAATAAGGTTGCATTTACCCCACCAAGATAACGGTACAAAGGCAAGTTAGTTTCCTGCGCTGCTGCTCTGGCCACTGCCATAGATACTGCCAGCATTGCATTGGCGCCTAATTTCCCTTTATTCTCCGTACCATCCGTCTGAATCAAAAGATGATCAACCTGGCTTTGTAAGGTCACATCCATACCTATGAGTTGCTCAGCAATAATTTGATTGACATTACTTACTGCTTTTAACACACCTTTCCCCTGGTACCTATTCTTATCACCATCCCTCAACTCAACCGCTTCATGTTTCCCGGTGGACGCTCCTGAGGGTACTGCTGCCCTGCCTATTACCCCGTTTTCGGTAATAACATCAACTTCTACTGTTGGATTTCCCCGACTGTCTAAGATTTGTCTCGCATGAATATCTGATATGAAACTCATAATAAGTGTTTTATAATGGCTTGAATTTCTGCAAAGAAAAGCTATTCATTCTGGCTTACAAAACTAAGAAGGATTATTGTTCATTTTTCAGTGTCAGTTCTTTAAAGATCGTTTCTAAACTCTGACTTTCGGTTTGCATAGTCATAATATCCAGGTCATATTGTACCGCTAAAGCCCTTAATTGCTTCCGGAGTTGTTCGGGACTTCCTGAAGAAAAGCGATATTTGGAATTTGATAAAACCTGAATTTGTTCCGGCGAAAACTCCGATAATAATACCTCTGGCTTTACTCCATGTGCAAATTCTACCAGAAGATGCTGTGTCCTGCCCTTTTGTTCCTGCAATGCTGCCAACGAGTCGTCTGCTAC
The DNA here is from genome assembly GCA_964518685.1 of uncultured Terrimonas sp. Lineage (GTDB taxonomy): Bacteria > Bacteroidota > Bacteroidia > Chitinophagales > Chitinophagaceae > Agriterribacter. Next base: position 32,384 of record CAZFGP010000007.1, on the reverse strand, counting down.
CAGTTCTCCTTTATTAATAATAATGGCCCGGTTACAAATTGCTTCTACTTCCTGTAAAATATGAGAAGAAAAAAGAACCGTTTTATTTTTTCCCTGGTCTTTAATGACCTCTCGTATTTCCACAATTTGATTGGGGTCCAACCCTGTGGTGGGTTCATCCAGAATGAGCACCTCAGGGTCATAAATCAAGGCAGCAGCCAGCCCTACCCTTTGCTTATACCCTTTTGAGAGCTGTCCGTTTTTTTTCTTTTGCTCCATTCCTAAACCCACCATTTCAATAACCTGATTAACCGACTTTTTAATATGCGGCAACTGGTGTACCCTGGCTATAAAACTAAGGTATTCCTTCACATACATATCTAAATATAAGGGGTTGGATTCTGGCAGATATCCAATTTTTTTCTTAACCTCTCTGGGAAAAACCTCCACATCCAATCCGCTCACTAAAGCTTTACCCGAGGTTGCCTTGAGGTAGCCGGTCAATATTTTCATGGTGGTGGATTTCCCGGCTCCATTGGGACCTAAAAAGCCTACAATCTCTCCTTTACCTACAGAAAATGAAATCCTGTTTACCGCTTTTTGCGCTCCATATTCTTTAAACAGATTCGTAACCTGAATTGACATAGAACAAAAATAAGAACTCCCATTAACTTTCCTATTTTATATACTTACTCCTATAAAGAGTAATATTCAGGAGCCGGGTAACAGCTCCATTCTAATCATAGGAGCTCCCGAATTTATAGCAGGGTTTATTGATGCGTATCCCTCTCCCCATCACACAAAGCATAAATAATAGTAAAGGGAAATAAACTGCAGGAAGGGAGAATTTTGTGCACTTCATATTTATATTTACCTGAATGTCGTTAACTTAGCCTTCCTTTTTAGAAACTAAATTGTCTTGCGATATGTCATATCCCTATCAGTTAAGAAGTATAGATGAATACAAAGCCGCCTACAAAAAAAGCACAGAAGACCCTGAAATATTCTGGGCTGAAATTGCTGAAAATTTTGTCTGGAGAAAAAAATGGAATAAGGTACTGAACTGGAATTTCAAAGAACCTAAGATTGAATGGTTTGCCGGTGGAAAACTCAATATCACTGAAAATTGTCTCGATCGGCATCTGAAAACTCTGGGAGACAAACCGGCCATAATCTGGGAGTCTAACGATCCTGAAGAAAGGACGAGAGTGGTAACATATGAACGTTTGCATAAGAGAGTTTGCCAGTTTGCGCAGGTACTAAAAAATAACGGGATAAAAAAAGGGGATCGGGTGTGTATATACATGGGCATGATTCCGGAACTAGCCTATGCCGTTTTGGCCTGTGCCAGAATAGGGGCTATACATAGTGTAATTTTTGGTGGTTTTTCGGCACGCAGTATCGCAGACCGGCTCGAAGACACCGAAGCCAAATGCATCATTACTTGTGATGGGGCTTATCGTGGCGGCAAAAGTATACCGCTTAAGAGTGTGGTTGACGATGCGCTGGTAGGTAATAAAACGGTTGAAAAAGTGATTGTATATACCCGAACCAGAATTCCGGTGAGTATGATAAAGGGACGTGATGTTTGGTGGGAGGATGAGATGCTGAATGTAACAGACACCTTACCGGTGGAAACCTTCGGGGAGGCAGAAGAGATGGACGCAGAGGATCCGTTATTTATTTTATATACCTCAGGGAGCACAGGAAAGCCTAAAGGAGTAGTGCATACCACAGCCGGGTACATGATTTGGTGCAACTATACCTTTGTAAATACTTTTCAATACCAACCCGGACAGGTATATTTCTGTACCGCAGATATCGGATGGATTACAGGACACAGTTATATTTTATACGGGCCATTGAGCGCCGGAGCTACCAGTCTGATGTTTGAAGGAATTCCCACCTGGCCGGATGCCGGACGGTTTTGGGATATTGTAGATAAATATAAAGTAAATACCCTCTACACTGCACCCACCGCAATCCGCAGTCTGATGGGTTTTGGATTAGAACCTTTGAAAAACAAGGATCTTTCCTCTCTTAAAGTTCTTGGCTCTGTAGGAGAACCCATTAACGAAGAAGCATGGAACTGGTATTTCGAGAATGTAGGCAAGAATCGCTGTCCAATTGTAGATACCTGGTGGCAGACTGAAAACGGAGGAATCTTAATCTCTACGCTCGCAGGAGTGACCCCCTATCGTCCGTCCTGGGCCACCCTTCCCCTGCCCGGCGTTCAGCCCTTATTGGTGGATGATCAGGGAAAAGAAGTAACCGAAAAAAATGAAGACGGCTATTACAAAGGAAATTTGTGTATGAAAGCGCCTTGGCCGGGGATGCTGAGAACCACCTGGGGAGATCATGAACGTTGTCGCACTACATATTTCGCTCCTTATCCGGATCTTTATTTCAGCGGCGATGGAGCGCTTAAAGACGAAGAAGGCAATTACCGTATTACAGGAAGAGTAGATGATGTGTTGAATGTAAGCGGACATCGCATTGGTACTGCAGAAATAGAAAATGCAATCAATATGCACGTTAATGTGGTGGAAAGCGCTGTGGTTGGCTTCCCCCATCCTATTAAAGGTTTGGGGATTTATGCATATGTGATCGTTTCCGGAATGCACGGTGATGAAGAAAGAACAAGACAGGATATAACTCAAACGGTTTCCCGACTCATAGGTCCGATTGCAAAACCCGATAAAATACAATTCGTAAAGGGTCTTCCCAAAACGAGGAGCGGCAAAATCATGCGTCGCATTTTGCGAAAAATCGCCGAGGGTGAGCCAGACAAAGTAGGAGATGTTACTACTCTTCTGGATCCGGCCGTAGTGGAAGAAATTAAATTGGGAAAGTTATAAGGCTAACTCTCTCAATAGAAGACGATAATCCTCTTTTGTTTTTTATGTTCCAATAATCTCTTTAAGTTTGGGGAGGCCGGTTTCATTGACCTTCCCCAAAATTTTTTAATCAAATTATAGCCCAGCATGCTTCACATACAGAAAGATCCTGCAGCCGTAACAAGAGAATTAGCAGAGTGGATCGTACAAACTATTGATGCAACTTTAAAAAAGCAGGAACGTTTTACCTGGGTACTTACCGGTGGAAACTCACCTAAAGCCTTATATGATTTATTGGCTACCGATGCCTATAAAGAACGCATAGCCTGGAGCCAATTACATGTTTTCTGGGGCGATGAAAGGGCGGTTCCTTTTGAAGATAATCGCAACAATGCCCGAATGACCTATGAACATCTCCTGAATAAAGTGCCTGTTATTTCCAACCAGATTCATCTTATGCGCACAGATATAGAACCGGAACAATCTGCGCTGGAATATGAAAATATATTGAAACAATACTTTAAGGATAAGGATACAACTTTTGATCTTGTATTGTCGGGCATGGGCGATGATGGACATACGCTTTCTCTCTTTCCGGGTACCCCTGTAATCCACGAAAGAGAAGCCTGGGTTAAATCCTTCTATCTCAAGGCACAGCAGATGTATCGTATCACCCTCACTGCACCGGTTGTAAACAAGGCCTCTGCTGTTGCATTTCTTGCTTTTGGATCCAACAAAGCCACAGCTCTGCATGAGGTTTTGCAAGGTATCCCCAACGTTGACCTCTATCCTTCACAAATTATACAACCAGTATCAGGAAATATACACTGGTTTGTTGACGAGCCTGCTGCTGCTTTATTGAATTCCTAAACCAACAGGATAAATGACCTGCAGGCAACTTCAAATATTGCGCTTAAACGCAATATGGTTCCTGCTATTACAACGTTGTAATAGTTAAATTTCATTAACATATCCATTTTAGACAACGCTCTGCCAGCGCTTAGGAACATAAAAATGTATCTTTGAAACCCCGCAATAGTATACCAATTCTCTGACGGAAGCCGGGATCGTTTCTTTGTTACCCTATGGTATTCCGATTATTAAAGTAACTATACGATAGATTAAATCAACTTTTGAACCATGAAATCTTTTATTCCTATCCTTGTTTTTTCATTATTATTATTAAAGGTGGATGCTCAGGAACAAGAGCAGATGCCACAGGAAGATGTACCAACACTTCAAATCAGGTCTAACCGGATTTATGGGAAACTGGTGGATGAGAATACCGGAAAAGGAGTTGGTGCAGCTTCGGTACAAATTTATCTTGCAGACAAGGACAGTCTTTTAAATGGGATGCTCACCAGGTCTAACGGGAATTTCAGTTTTTCCAATATTTCAATTTCGCAGAAATTCAAAGTGGTTATTTCAGCAATCGGATTCGAACCCTATGAACAAATAATTACACCAACTCCTGATAAAAATGGTCGTTTTGAGAGAGACCTGGGTAATATATCGCTTCATACTGCTATTAAACAATTAACGGGCATTACCATCACAGCCACTCCACCTGCACTACAAATGGGGATTGATCGTAAAGTTTTTAACGTTGCAAAGAGTTTAACGTCAACAGGGGGTACTGCAGAAGATGTATTAAAAAACATCCCTTCAGTAACCGTTGATATAGATGGTAATGTAGAATTGCGAAACGTAACGCCTCAAATATATGTTGATGGTCGTCCAACTATCCTTACGCTCGATCAGATACCGGCAGATCATATTGAAAAGGTGGAGCTAATTACCAATCCCTCGGCAAAATTTGACGCCTCAACATCGGGCGGAATAATAAACGTCATTCTAAAAAAAGAAAAACGATTCGGACTAAATGGCATTGTTACCACTTCTGTTGGTACCCCCAGGGTACTCAATGGAAATGTAAGCCTTAATCTGCGTCAGGGTAAGTTTAACTTTTTTACAAGTGGGGGTTATTTTCAGTCAGGAGGGAAAACAAAGGGAGAGGCCTACAGAGAAAACCGGGATAATGGAATAACGAAAGATTTTTTTAACCAGTATTCGCTAAACAATCGGCTCAGAAAATACCGCTATATCAATTTTGGAATAGACTTTTTTATGGATAACCGCAACACATTTTCTGTAACTCAGCGTTTCGGTGGTGGCAGATCTAATAATAATGAGGCACAAAAACAGGAATTTCTGGATAAGGAAAAGGAACTTCAGTATTACGGGGACAGGAATGAAAGCAGTAATTGGCAATCCAATCGAAACAGTACCCGTGCTACCTATAAACACAGTTTTCCACTGGAAGGGAGAGAACTTACGGCTGACATAACCTATAATTACGGAAACGCCGGTTCCAACTCCACCATTCTCAACGATTACTTTTTCCCAAGTGGCTCTGTTTTTAAACCTTCTGCTACAGTGAACAATGATGGGGGAGGAAACAATGGTCAGATAACCATTCAAACCGATTATGTTCACCCCATTAATGAAAATGCAAAATTTGAAACAGGTGCGAGAGCCTATTTCAATGATTTTACAAGTCATTTTAACGTCTTTGGGTACGACAACGGAGAACAGGTAAAATTGCCCTTAAGCAATAATTATACCTATAAAGAAAATATTAATGCCATATATGGTACCTATTCTCAAAAAATGGGCGCCTTTTCATTCCAGGCAGGACTGAGGGCTGAATACTCAAAGTTTGATGGAGAACTGCTCGACAGTGCGTTTAAATTTGGTTATCAATATCCAAAATCTTTGGATAATTTATGGAATGCCCTGTTTCCCAGCCTTTTTCTGACCCACAAGGTGGGAGAAGAAGATGAAATACAGGTTAACTTTTCCAGAAGGGTGAGACGGCCTGATTTCTGGCAATTGAACCCGCATATTGAAATCAGTGACCCGCTTAATATCCGGCAGGGGAATCCCCAACTGCAACCGGAATTTATCAATTCATTTGAAATAAACTACAGTAAAGGCTTTAAAGGCGGGAATATTTTAGGCGTCTTGTTTTGGAGGAACAACCCCAACGATATTACCCAATATAGTGACACCATCTCTGTAGAACAGTATGAAAAATTACAAAATGCGGCTGTGGATCCCAACGCCATTTTAAACACCTGGGTTAATGCCAACACCACCAACAGATATGGTGCAGAACTCACCTTGCAATACAAGACCGATGCAGGTATTGACATCACTCCCAGCGCCATATTCCAATACAGAAAGGTAAATGCACATATTAATAATATGAATCTGAGTAATGAGGGCTTTAACTGGAATGCAAGGCTAACCGCTAACTACAAAATAAAGACCGATAAGCAGGTATTCAAAAACCTCAGTTTTCAGGTTATGGGTAATTATCAATCGCCCATGGTAATACCACAAGGGAAACGTTTATCCCAATTAGGGGTAGACCTGGCCATCCGCAAAGATGTATTAAAAAAGAACCGGGGTACCATCACCCTGGGTATTAACGATGTATTTAATTCCAGACGGTGGGGCACCATTTACGATACGGAGACTTTTTATCAGGATTCCTACAGGCGCTGGAATGTGCGGAGTTTCCGCATCACTTTTGCATATAAATTCGGCAAAGCCGATTTTTCCCTATTGAACCGCAATAATCGGGGTGGAGGACAGGATGAATAATGGTCGCTGAATAATAAAAACAAGGATCGTCCTATTATACAAGGCATAAAAAAACCACCCCAAAAAAGGGTGGCTTAACTTATGTTTAGAAGAACTGTTCTTAAGCAACTTCCACTTCAGCGCCGGCTTCTTTAAGCTTAGCTGCAACTTCTTCAGCTTCAGCTTTAGCCACACCTTCCTTAACAGGTTTGGGTGCGCCGTCTACCAGATCTTTTGCTTCTTTCAGACCCAATCCGGTGAGTTCTTTTACAATCTTCACCACGCCCAACTTGTTAGCGCCGGCTGCTTTCAAAACCACATCAAATGAGGTCTTTTCTTCTGCTGCAGGAGCTCCTGCACCTGCTGCCGGTCCGGCGGCTACAGCTACTGCGGCTGCTGCCGGTTCAATGCCGTATTCCTCTTTTAAGATAGCTGCCAGTTCGTTTACTTCTTTCACTGTCAGGTTTACCAACTGTTCAGCGAATGCTTTTAAATCTGCCATTTTGTTCAAATTTTTACCGCCTTCATTGCCTGTGCTCCGGCGGAGTTATTAAAAAAACTTGGTTGTATATTATCCTCAGGCTGGGATAAAAAAATTGCTAATGTATTCATGTGCGTAGTGTGGGAAATGAATCGTTTCCACATTTTTCACATTTCTACATTTTAGTTTGCTCTTTCTTCCAGCGCCTTAACCAAAGAAGCCAGTTTATTGCCGGCATTCAGCGCGCTGATCACATTTTTAGCAGGCGACTGCAACAATCCAATGATCTCACCAATAAGATCCTGCTTGCTTTTCAGCGTTGTAAGGGCAACCAGCTGGTCATCTCCTTCAAACACATCTCCATCAATAAAGGCAGCTTTAAGTACCGGCCTTTCTTTGTTGTTCTCCTTTCTGAAAGCACTGATAATCAATGCCGGCTCTTTAGCATTCTCAGAAAACAACAGCGCCGTTACATTATTCAGCGATTGATATACGCCAGCATACCTTTCATTATCCAAAGCCTCCAAAGCTTTTTTAATGAGGGTGTTTTTAGCCACTTTCATCTCCACGTTCTTATTGAAGCATGTGCGGCGCAGCTTAACCACCTGTTCCACCGTTAGCGATTCTGTATCGGTAACGTAAAAATTATTATATTGAGAGAATTTGCCTTTCAGCAATTCAATCACTTCGTTTTTTTCCTGTTTGGTCATACAAATAGATTTTATGCCGTAAAAGCATTAATTCATAATAGATTTGGTATCAATTGAAATACCCGGACTCATGGTACTTGCCATATATGCACTCTTTAAATAAGTACCTTTTGCCGTTGCCGGTTTTGCCTTAATTATAGCATTGATAAATTCCTGACTATTTTCAGCAATCTTTTCCGGAGTGAAACTTACACGACCTACCGAAGCATGGATAATGCCGGCTTTGTCTACCTTAAATGCTATTTTACCACCTTTTACTTCTTTTACGGCAGCAGCTACATCATTGGTTACTGTACCTGTTTTGGGGTTTGGCATCAGATTCCGGGGTCCCAAAATCTTACCTAACTTACCAATCTTAGGCATTACTGAAGGCGTTGCAATTATCACATCCACATCTACCCAGCCACCTTCAATTTTACCGACAAATTCATCCAAACCAACATGATCTGCTCCTGCTTCTTTTGCAGCGTCTTCCTTATCGGGAGTGCATAACACCAGCACTCTCTTTGTCTTTCCCGTTCCGTGCGGCAGGGTAACTGTACCCCGGATAGCCTGATCGGCCTTCTTGGGATCAACTCCAAGACGAAGATGGATGTCAACAGAACTGTCGAACTTAGTAGTATTCACTTCTTTTACAAGGGAGGAAGCTTCCTTTAGTGAATACATTTTATTTTTTTCAATTTTAGCTTCCGCTGTTTTTCTTTTTTTACTGATCGCCATTTTCTTTCAGTTTTGGAATTGAAGGTTTAATTTTCCCATGGAGCTTTACCATCAACGGTAATGCCCAGACTACGGGCTGTTCCTGCTACCATCCGCATCGCACTCTCCAGTGTAAAGCAATTCAGATCAGGCATCTTATCTTTAGCGATAACTTCTACCTGCTCCCAGTTTACTTTACCTATTTTAGTACGATTAGGCTCTTTAGAACCTTTTGGAGTTTTGGCAGCTTCCATTAGCTGAACGGCTGCGGGGGGAGTTTTGATTACAAACTCAAACGATTTGTCTGAAAAAACAGTAATGAGAACGGGAAGGACCTTTCCCATTTTGTCTTGTGTGCGGGCATTGAACTGCTTACAGAATTCCATGATATTAATACCCTTGGAACCCAGTGCAGGACCTACTGGTGGAGCAGGATTGGCCTGCCCTCCTTTTACCTGCAGCTTTACAAAGCCGGTAATTTCTTTTGCCATTTTTTTTACATTTTTGGTGATAACGTGACGGCTTCAGCGCCACTCCCAAATTCAAAATAAGAACTTTTGGGGGTGCAAAGGTAAGGACTCGATTTGGAATTTCAAATTTGAAACTTACATTTAATCCTCATTTTCCCAGTATTTCTTCCAATTTCTGCAACAAGTGCTCCCCCCGGAGGTTTTTTGCGATGATCCGCCCCGAAGGATCAAGAAGCAGGTTTTGCGGTATAGCCTGGATACCATATAATACAGCCGCTGAGTTGTTCCACCACTGCAGATCACTTACATGAGTCCAGGTTAAACGATCATCCTGAATTGCTTTCAACCAGGCATCTTTTGCCCCCGGACGATCAAGAGAAACACCTAATACAGAGAATCCTTTTGAACTGAATTGATGATACGCGCTAACCACATTTGGGTTTTCAGTCCGGCATGGGCCACACCAGCTTGCCCAAAAATCAATTAACAAATACTTCCCCCTGAGAGAAGATAAGGTTACCGGATTGCCCAGGGTGTCATTTTGGGTGAAATCCATTGCCATTTGTCCAATACTCGTTCTCTTTGCAAGTTCCAGCCGCTCCTGGAACCGGATGGCAGACGGATAAGACTTCAACTGCTCAGAAAGCTGATTAAATAAGGGCTCCACATCACCGTAATTAATATCATTACCTGCATATTCCTGCAAAAGGAGTAAAGCCACAGGAGACTTTTTATGGGCTTGAATAAAAGCTCTGAAAACATGCTCTCTGATATCTGCCTCAAGTTGTTTTCCCGTCTCCTCAAGTTCCTTCATTTTATCCATATTCCCTTCATTCCGGTATTGACTAAACCTTGTGGAGAGTACACGCATACTGTCAAAATAAGGGCGGCTAAGGGCTTCAAATTGCCTGAAATCGGCATTTGCCTGCGAGCCTTCAACATGGACATTTGAAAATGAGTTTGTACTGGTTATCCTGATCTCCCCCGGTTCAATAAACACAATGGCAGTTTCCTCCTTTACGGAGGCATTCGTAGCTTCACCAGAGGAATCTGCTGAAAACTTCAATCTTAATTGCGCTATAACCGGTTCAGCAATTTGACCCTTAAACTGATATTTTCCATTCTTAACGGTGGCGCTGTCCAATACAGTAGCATTATTAGCTACATAATACAAGTGTACCTGGCTCACCGGTTCCTTCATCTTCCTGAATTCACCCAAAATAGAGAAATTGTTGTTTACTTTGGATTGTGCAGCAACACTAAACGGGATAAGAAATAAGCAAAAAATCAAGAAGCTCTTCATGAGAAATTTGAAATTTTATTTTCTGTTTGTTTTTTAAGTAAAGTGTACCCCCGGCTAACAAGTTGGATCAATTTTGCAGATCAAACAGTGCAAGTTACACAAATTAGCTCCTTTTTTATCGTCTCCGATTATCCTATTGTCCTCCTGCCATTTTTCTACCTGAACCCAAAACCAGGTTTTCTATCTTGCTTTTCTGAAACATAAATCTTTGAGGGGAATGAAATTCCCATATTATAAAATAATGTTGTTTTGTATCTTCGCCCATTACAACTTACTGTGAAGTACAAAAACCTAACAGGAAGAAACAAAAAAGAACATCTTAAACAAAAAATTCATGGAACTCAATATTTTGTCTGTCATAATTGCTGTAGCAGGTCTAATAATAGGTGTGGCAGTGGGTAAATTCATCTTTGCTGCCAATACCAAAAGAAGAATTGAAGAAGCTGAAAATGAAGCGGCTAAAACTATTTCCGATGCTAAAACAGCAGCAGAAAATCTGAAAAAAGAGAGACTACTGGAAGCCAAGGAAAAATTTGTTCAGTTAAAATCTGAGCACGACAGAGAAATTCTTGAAAAGAACAAGAAAATAAATGATGCAGAAACAAGAATCAGACAGAAAGAGCAGAGTTTAAATCAAAAAATAGATCACCTCGACAAACAAGTCAAGGAAAATGAAGTGATCAAGGAAAATCTTAACCGGCAAATTGAAGTGGTGGGACAAAAACGTAATGAATTAGAAAAACACCAGGAAGAACACATTCGGCGTCTTGAAAAAATCTCTGCGCTTACGGCCGAGGAAGCCAAAACACAACTATTGGAAACATTGAAGCAGGAAGCTCAGGCACAAGCCCTGGTCATGCAACAGGAAATTATTGAAGATGCGAAACTCAGAGCTAATAAAGAAGCCCGTAAGCTGGTTATTCAGAGTATTCAGCGCACGGCAGCCGAACATACTATTGAGAATACGGTAACGGTATTCAATCTTGAGAGTGATGAGATTAAAGGACAGATCATTGGGCGGGAAGGGAGAAATATTCGGGCTATAGAAGCCGCTACCGGAGTTGACCTGGTAGTGGACGACACGCCTGAGGCTATTGTGCTTTCCTGTTTTGATCCTCTGAGAAGAGAAATTGCCCGTATCGCATTACAACGACTGGTAACCGATGGGAGAATCCACCCGGCACGGATTGAAGAAGTGGTGGAAAAAACCAGAAAACAATTAGAAGAACAGGTTCTGGAAATTGGAGAAAGAACAGTTATAGAATTGGGTATTCATGGATTGCATAAAGAACTGGTGCGGATTGTAGGTAAAATGCGTTTCCGCTCGTCCTATGGCCAAAACCTGCTGATGCACAGCAGAGAAGTCGCTAATCTTTGTGGAATTATGGCCGCTGAACTCGGACTTAATCCTAAATTAGCCAAAAGAGCCGGATTATTACATGATATAGGAAAAGTTCCGGACGAGGAAACAGAGCTGAGTCATGCCTTGCTTGGCGCTAAATTAGCTGAAAAATATGGCGAAAACCCGGCTGTGGTTAATGCTATCGGGGCACATCACGATGAAATTGAGATGCAATATGTAATTTCTCCTATCATTCAGGCCTGCGACGCTATCAGTGGAGCCAGACCCGGGGCCAGAAGAGAAATCATGCAGCAATACCTGCAACGTATTAAAGAACTGGAAAATCTCGCCCTAAGTTATCCCGGAGTGGAAAAGGCCTATGCTATCCAGGCTGGCAGAGAACTTAGAGTGATCGCAGAAGCCGATAAGATGACAGACGCAGACAGCGAGAAACTAAGTTTTGAAATTGCCCAGAAGATTCAACTGGAAATGGTTTATCCCGGACAAATTAAGGTTACCGTCATCCGAGAAAAAAGAGCGGTAAATATTGCGAGGTAGAAATGAAATATACTTAATTGGATGGTTTGCTTTTTTGAGATATTTTTGGAAATTCGACGATCGGTAATTACCTTTGCGACCCTTAAAATTTGCAGTTATGAACCAGGCAGTACAATTTGTACATGAACAATTGACCGCTTCTAAAACTTTTCCGAAATTCAAAGCCGGAGACAATGTAACGGTTAATTATAAAGTAGTTGAAGGAGCTAAAACCCGTATACAAAGTTTTAAAGGAGACGTAATTAAGCGTCAGGGAACCGGATTTACAGCTACTTTCACGGTTCGCAAAATATCTGATGGAGTAGGTGTTGAGCGGACATTCCCGCTGTTTTCCCCGAATATTGATGATGTTATCCTCAATAAAGTAGGTAAGGTTCGCCGCGCAAAACTTTATTTTTTGCGCAGCCGCAGTGGGAAAAGTGCCAGAATCAAAGAGAAGAGAACAAGCATTTAGTCTTGTTTATCAAAGATATACGGTTATAAAACCCTCCTCATCTACGTGGGAGGGTTTTATATTTTCAGCGATTCCTTCTTTGGCTGCTTTCCCAATCCTGGTGTCTTTTATATATTTCATATATCGGAATGCAGAAAACAGCTGAAAGATCACCTTAAACACCCTCTCTGTTAAACTCAGGTTAAGTTCAGGTTATTTTAATTATTTGGTGTAGCAAACAATTTAAATTGTAACTTTGTTAGAACAACAATAAACTACTTTATACAATGCTTTTACTGAATTACAATTCATTACTGATATCAATGCCGGGCGGCAGTGAGTGGATTTTAATTATCCTGGCAGTTTTAATCCTTTTTGGTGGACGCAAGATACCTGAATTTATGCGTGGCATTGGGAAAGGAATCCGAGAATTTAACGATGCAAAAAGCAATGTCCAAAAAGAGATCGAAGACGGGATGAATGAAAAGGATACAAAAACCGCTAATACTGCTAATAAATAAGCAGAAGCATATTTTCTTCCTGAATTACTTCATGTAAACCGGCATATTAATGCAATGGCGCAGTAATATGCCGGTTTTTTTTCTGCGTTATTGTCTTCATATTGTCTGTAAGAAATATTTATTCATCAGAATAATGGAACAATATTGATATAAGTTAATAGCAAAGGCTGAAAATCTGACTTTATAAGTATCCTTTTTACCTGCATCCACGACAAGCGGACAGAAAACTTCGATAAAGCCGGCTTATCCAGTAAAACTATAGTATAGCCGAAAACCGATACTCCAAATATCATATTGAAAACCTCTTTGCGTTTATAGTTCAAATTCGTTTTTATGAGAACAATATTCGCTTTGTTGATTATGATGATGTCATCGGAAATAGCAAATGCTCAAACAGGATCCTATCATTTTATTTCAAATCAACAGGAACAGGTAAGATACGATTCCCTGAATAAAGTATATTTCGTTGATGGTGAATTCCAGAGAACCTCCGGTATTACCATTGAAAACAATACCATCTCCCTGGTAACCCTCGAAAACGTAAACAGCAGTATTTCTATCAGCCCTGAAAGTCTGGAATCACTGGCAAATAAGGAAAGCTTTACGATAGAAGGGACAGACCTCCAAAGCGGGGAAAAGATAAAACTGGGTTTTTGGTTTATTGCAGGTACATTGGAAGAGGTGAGTTACAATATGGTGTCCATTGCATATAGCATATCATATAAAAATATCTCTGACAGCAATGAAAAAGCCGGAAGATCTATAGTGTATACACACCCCGGCAAAAAATAAATTACCCTGTACCCTAATCACACCCTCTGTATTAATCCACCAGGAGCATCTACAACACAGATGCTCCTTTTATTATGTCCAATAAATAAAACTCTTATTAGATCAGATATCTGCATTTTTAACAAATTGCATATCGTGCAACTTCGCATAAAAACCACCTAACTCCATTAATTCGGAGTGGGTTCCCGCCTCCTTAATCTCACCTTTATCCATTACAATAATCTTATTTGCCTTTCGGATAGTGGAAAGCCGATGCGCTATTACAATAGAAGTGCGCCCTTCTACAAGGGTATCTATTGCCTTTTGAATTAACTGTTCACTTTCCGTATCAACGGAAGAGGTGGCTTCATCCAGGATAAGAATAGAGGGATTAAATAATAAAGCCCTGACAAAAGACAAAAGCTGACGTTGTCCTAAAGATAGCGTACTGCCCCGCTCCATTACATTGTAATCGTAACCGCCGGGAAGTTGCATTATGAAATCATGCAATCCAATTAATTTCGATGCATGAATCACGGTATCTCTTTGAATGGACTGATTACGAAGGGTAACATTTTCCTGAATAGAACCGGAAAATAAAAACACATCCTGCAATACCACCCCGATTTTCCCTCTAAGCGTATCGAGTTTGTATTCGTTAATATTAACATCATCAATGAAAATAGCACCTTTCCGGATATGATAAAGGCGGTTAATAAGACTTATGACGGAGGTTTTTCCACTCCCGGTATGACCAACAATAGCAAGGGTTTCACCTGGCTGAATGGTAAACGACAGGTTTTTCAGAACATAATTATCGTTATTGTAAGCAAACCATACATTTTTAAACTCCAGCTTACCTTTGATATCCGCAGGAGCATAGCTGCCTTCCTGTACTATAAAATCCGGATTATCGAGCACTTTAAATATTCGTTCGCTCGCCACCATACCCATCTGCAAAACATTAAATTTATCTGCTATCATTCGTAAGGGTCGAAACAAGAGGTTTAAATACAGTAAAAAGGCGATCATAATGCCGAGTGTGGCTTCTCCCTGTAAGGCGTCTCTGGCACTCCACCAGATCATTAACCCCATCGCAACCGCCATAATAATTTCCACGAAAGGGAAAAACACAGAATACGCAAAAATCGCGCTGATATTAGCGTTTCGGTGTTTCCTGTTAATCTTTTTAAACTTTTCATATTCTCTATCCTCAGCAGCGAAGGCCTGCACTACCGCCATTCCAGTTATATGTTCCTGTGAGAATGCATTAAGCCGGGCTACAGCATTTCTTACCTTTTGAAAAGAAACATTTACACTCTCCTTAAACCACCAGGTTGCAAAAAGCAGAAAGGGCAGCACAGACATGCATACTAATGTAAGTTTCCAGTCCGTATAAAACATAACTCCCAAAACTGCAAATATGGAAAGTAAGTCCGCAATAATAGAAATAAGCCCTTCCGAAAAAATGTCATTTACTGCTTCTATATCGTTGATTGTCCGGGTAGTAAGCGTTCCAATAGGAGTTCGGTCAAATTGTGAGAGATTCAGACGAATGACTTTATTAAAAACCGTGATCCGCATATCTTTCACTACGGTTTGCCCAAGCCAGGAAGTGAGAAAGGAAAAATAGAATCGTAATGCGGTTTCAGCCAGAAGCATTCCAATCTGGATAACAGTAATAATAATTACAGCCTGGGGCAGTCCTCCCCGAATGTATTTATCAACGGTTACCTGTATTAACCAGGGCCGGACAGGCGATATTACTGCCAATATTATTGCAATACTGATGGATATAAAGAATTGTTTCTTGTATGGGGATGCATATCGGAACACACGCTTAAGCAGGCTAAAATCAAAAACCTTTTTAGAAGTTGCTTGTATCATCATAATTCAAAAGCAAACCTACGTAAAATTTGACCGGCATTATGCAGATAACCCTGCAAGCCGGAACAGACAGATACCATATATTATCAACCCATTTTCTTAACCCGTAAGAGAAATGCTGCTTCCATTCATTGGCTTTGACTATCCTGTTTTAAGGGAATTGTCTGAAGACAGTCAGCCTGAGAAGCAATTCCCCCAGCAAGAATGCTATAGCAATAAAAGCCAAAGGAAAAAACCGTTCCGTATAACTTCGAGTAACCGAAATAGTTATTTTTGATTTTTCTAACTGATCTATTTCTTTATAAATTGTATTAAGCCCCTGATCTTCCTTGGCACGGAAATACTGTCCCCCCGTTTCTATAGCAATTTCTCTCAATAACGGCTCATCAATATTCACTTTTTCCTCTTGCAACATAACCTGTCCTCCTGCACCTAAAACCGGCATTTCAGCATATCCTTCCGATCCCAAGCCGATGGTATATACTTTCACGTGCATGGTTTTGGCTATCTCTTTAGCCATCAACGGATCAACCAATCCTGCATTATTTTCCCCATCGGTGAGCAATATGACCACTTTACTTTTAGCATAGCTGTTGCGTAACCTGTCTACGCTGGTAGCCAACCCCGAACCTATAGCTGTACCATCTTTCAAAAAACTGCCATCGGCCTGTTTGATCAGAGATTCCAATATGATATGATCACCGGTTACTGGGCACTGTGTAAAACTTTCACCTGCAAAAATGACCAGTCCAATCCTGTCTGTTGGCCTATTCCGCACAAATTCAATGGCTACTTTTCTGGCTGCCTCCAATCTGTTGGGATAAAAATCCTGAGCCAGCATACTTCCGCTCACATCAAGACACAACACGATATCAATCCCTTCACCCCTTACCCTTCTTACATCATTATGTATTTGTGGACGTGCCAATGCCAGGATTACAAAGCTTATCACCAAAAGTCTGAACACAAAAGGAAGATGGCGGAGTTTGCTTTTGAAAGACTGAATATTACGAAAACTACGGAGTGAGGAGACCATCAGAGAACCTTTTAGCCTGCGATTATAGCTGATGTACCACCCTGCCAGCACGGGTATCATGAGCAACAGAAACAATATTTCCGGGTTTGCAAATTCAATATGTTCAAAATAATCTCTGAGCATCCTTATCTGTTCAAATGATCCAGAAATTTCAATATGGTTTCAATTGTATGTACTGACTCGACAAATCTTTCTCTATCAGGTTCGTATTTAGCAAATTTAACAGCATCCGAAATACGCATGACCTCAACAACGGGCTGCAAATCTTTCCTGCTCTCAAGGTTTTGAAGAAACATCAGTAATTCATCTGTTGTTTTTTGTCTCGCTGGAAAATTGAATTTCTCACCGATATACACTTTAAAAATATCGGTTAACTCGCTATAAAGATTCTTCCAATCTTCTTTTTCTATCCGTGGTTCAGCTTTCAGAGATTTGATTTTAGTGAGTGCTTCTTCTAATGGCGAAACCTTTCGTTCCCGGTTATCGTTCAACAACCGTTTCCCGGTATACCTTTTTATCAATAATCCGATCAAAACCCCTAATGCAATCAGGGATAAAATTCCAACCAGATAATACCTCCATAAATCTTTTGAAGCAGAAACAGTTATTATTTCTCTGATATCATGATAAACGCTGTCTTTTAATGGTACTGCCGCTACCGTAAATATTATGGGCTCTGAATATATCTTCTTTTTACCTATAGCAGCCTCCAATACAGGGATACTCCATACGCCCGGCTCAAAGCCTGTAAGAGTAAAAGACTGGTAGTAAACCAAACTGTCTGAAATTAAAACAGAATCCACTGGCGATCGTTTCAGCACCTCAAGATGGTTAAAGCTATCGGGAAGGTTAATCCATTCAGTAACCGGATACCCTTGTCTGGTTTTTACCTTTACATCAAGAATCACAGGCTCCCCAATCAATGCCTGCTTTTGATGGAGAAGTACCTGTACTCCAACAGGCGATGACTGACCTAATGCCGTATTACAAACGTAAATAAATGCAGACAAAATGGCAAGAGTAAAGATTGCCTTCTTTTTTAACAGGGTAGTCCGGAGCCCCGTCTTCTTCCAAAGAAAATCTTCTTTTTTATTGGCATGGCTTTCTAACACAGTTTAAGGATTCAAATTTTATTTTACCGGCCTTTTTCTTTTCGCAAAAAACTGCCTTAATATCTTTACATAGTCTTCATCAGTTCTTAAATAAAGCAGGTCGGCACCGGATTTTAGAAAAGACTGCCGGCAGTTCTCTTCATTTGTTACAAATTGCTGGTAGTAATTGTATTGTACCATTTTATCATTAGTATCAATCCATTTGGTCATTCCCGTTTCTATATCCCGTATCTGTATCATTCCTATTTCCGGCAAATTCATATCCATTTTATCATATACTTTAATTCCAATTACATCGTGGCGGTTTCCCGCCACCCTCAGAGAATCATCATAATCCTCTATCATAAAATCACTGAGAATGAAAGCGATACTCTTTTGTTTCACGGCAGTATTAAAAAATCGCATAGCCTCGTTAAGATTGGTGCCTTTGCCCACAGGTTCAATGGTAAGCAATTCTCTGACAATATACAAAACATGTTCTTTCCCTTTTTTGGGAGGAATAAAAAATTCGATTCTGTCACTAAAAAAGATAATCCCCACTTTATCATTATTACTGACTGCAGAAAAAGCCAGTATTGCACACACTTCAGTAATTAAATCATTTTTCCGTCGCTGGGTCGTTCCAAAAAGAGAACTGGCGCTTACATCTACGATCAGCATCAGCGTTAGTTCTCTTTCTTCCTCAAACAATTTGCTGTATGGCGTATTCATTCGCGCCGATACATTCCAGTCAATGAACCGGATATCATCTCCCTCGGCATATTCCCTTACTTCTTTAAACGCCATCCCTCTGCCCTTAAAAGCCGTATGATATTCTCCCGAAAAGATATGAGTGGTAAGCTTTCTGCTTTTGATCTCCAGATCTTTCACCTTTCTTAATACATCTGGTATGCTTAAAGTACCTTCCTGACTATCTTTTCTTATGCGTTTTTTAGCTTTCATCCATTTTCAAATTATTTATGGCACATTCACCGTCTTCAAAATTTCTTCCACTACAGTCTCTGCATTTATATTTTCAGCCTCGGCTTCATAGGTGAGTCCGATCCGGTGTCGGATCACATCTTTGGCAATACTTCTTACATCTTCAGGAATCACATAACCCCGCTTGTTTAAGAAAGCGTGGGCTCTGGCAGCAAGCGCCAAATTAATAGAAGCCCGCGGAGAGCCTCCGTATGCAATTAATGGCTTCAGCGATTCCAGCCCGTATTGATCGGGGAACCGGCTTGCAAAAACAATATCCAGAATATATTGTTCAACCTTTTCATCCATATATATTTCTCTTACCAAATCTCTGGCCTTCAAAACTTCTATCGTGCTCACTACCTGCCGGACTTCCGTAATAATTTTTCTATTCAGGTTTTGGCGAATAATAAGCAATTCTTCTTCCCTGCCCGGGTAATCAATCAGCACTTTAAGCATAAACCGATCCACCTGTGCCTCGGGAAGCGGGTAGGTACCCTCCTGATCAATGGGGTTTTGAGTGGCTAGAACCAAGAAAGGCTCATCCAGTTTGAACGTAGTCTCGCCAATCGTTACCTGCTTTTCCTGCATGGCTTCCAGGAGTGCGCTTTGCACTTTTGCGGGCGCACGATTGATTTCATCAGCCAGAATAAAATTGGCAAAGACAGGCCCTTTTCGAACCACCAATTCATGTTTCTGCTGATTATAAATCATTGTTCCAATTACATCCGCCGGCAAAAGATCAGGCGTAAATTGTATACGATTAAATTTGGCATTCACCGCTTGCGCTAACGATTTGATAGCAAGGGTTTTTGCAAGCCCCGGCACCCCTTCCAGAAGCACATGACCATTACTCAATAACCCTATCATCAGCCTGCTAACCATATGTTGCTGCCCGACAATTATTTTTGCAAGTTCAGTTTGCAAACGATCCACAAATGAAGCGGACTCCTGAATCTTCTCATTCAAACGCTGAATATCCAAAGCAGTCTCTAACATTATTCTCTGTTTTTTGAATCCATCAATATGGTTACCGGTCCGTCATTTATTAATGCCACCTTCATATCGGCTCCAAAAATACCGGTTTGTATTTTTTTCCCCAGCTCACCCTCTAACTGACTTATCATTTTATTGTACAACGGGATTGCCGTTTCAGCCTTACCTGCCCGGCTATATGATGGCCGATTCCCTTTCCTGGTAGAAGCGAATAAGGTAAACTGACTCACCAGCAGGATATCCCCTCCTGCATCTTTCAGACTGATATTCATCACTCCGTGTTCATCATTAAAAATACGCATATTCACAATCTTTGCACTCATCCATTCAAGATCGGTCTCCGTATCGGTTTCTTCTATACCCATCAATATAATTATTCCTTTCGCTATTGCACCTGTTATTCGCCCATCCACCCAGACGGAAGCCTCAGTTACCCTTTGTATTACGGCCCTCATAATTATTTTCTTTCTTATTATATTACTCACTATTCTTCTATAGACCCCGGATGGCCTATTAGCAAATTGACCGGAGCTATTCTATAATCCAGAGCAAATTTATCGGAAATCACAAGGTGAATTAGCGAAATTTAAAGGAACTCTATGTATCAGTCAAAAATGAAGCCGGGAATCCATTATACTATAAATTAAAAAGAGTATCTTCCTAACGGAATCTTTCAGACTAATGAAAAAGATTTCCTCAAAAATTAAACGGCTTCCAAGGCAATAATTTCAGACTATGACTAAAATAGATGTACAAAAAGAAATTATGTTTAAGACGGCAAGAAGCAGCGGAAAGGGTGGTCAAAACGTCAATAAGGTAGAAACCATGGTGGAAGGTTTCTTTAATATAGATGACTCAGCTTTACTGGATGATACCCAAAAGGAAATAATAAAACAAAAACTTGCAAATAAGATTAATGCAGAAGGTCAGCTATTTGTTAAATCTCAAAAGGAACGGACCCAGCCCGGAAACAAAAAACTGGTTGTTAAAAAAATGAATGACCTTATCACTCAATCGTTAATCATTCCACAAAAGAGAATAGCCGGTAAACCCACCCTTGCATCAAAACAAAAAAGACTGGATGAAAAAAAACAGAAGGCACACCTCAAAGAAGGCAGACGAAGAGTACACCCCGAAGATTAACATAAGCGCCCGAAATTTTTAACCCTATCAGATTTAAATTGGAATACAGGCGTTATTTAATTACGATTATTGGCCCCTTACCTGATAATGCCTTCAACCAAAATAGTTACCATATTTTTTTCCAATTGTTCGGCTGAAATCTTTTGTTTGGAATGATGCCATGACTCGATGCCACTGATTGCGTGCAACATAATTAAAACTGCTGTAGCCGCATCAACTGCTTTAAACTCTTTCCGTCTTATACCTTCTTCTATGAGCATTGTTAATCGGTGATGATAATTTCTTCGCTGAACTTTATAATTGGATAGATAAGGTTCTGAAAGTCTTCTCCACTCCCTGTCTGCCACCTGTACCTCATCATAATTATTAATCATATGCTGAATATGAAACCGCAATACTTCTTTTGTCTTTTCGATTAATGGCTGCTCTTTGGATTCAATTTTTTCAATATGATCTATAAAAATATTAGCCACCCTGAAACATATAACCTGAAAAATTTCTGCCTTTGATTGAATATGGTTATACAAGCTGGCGGCTTCCACGCCCACCTCCTCCGCAATATCCCGCATGGAGGTTCCGGAAAAACTTTTTTCCCGAAACAACCGGGCAGCTTTTCCAATAATAAATTCTTTTTTCGAGCTATTACGTTTAGGCTTAATCGTTGGCATTAAAAAAACAGCTTATTGAATCTAAACTTTGTTTTCAGGACTTTCAGTCATGTCTGGTTTCAAATTCCTTATCTCTCCATGCCCATAAATGCATACAGGCATACGTACGATAAGGGATCCATTTCGCGGCAATTTTCAGCATTTGCTTCTTAAGTTCTCTTTTGTCTGAATAATGATTCAACCGATACAATTCTTTCATAGCCATTTGTATACCCAGGTCGTCAACCGGAAAAACATCCTCTCTCTGAAGGGCAAACATGAGTAGCATCTCCGTTGTCCATCTGCCTATTCCCTTAATTTGTGTAATATACGCAATTACCTGTTCATCATCCATCTTCTTCAGAAGACTAAAATCCAGTCCCTGATCTCTTGCAAATGCTGATATGTTTAATATATAGGCTGCTTTCGCAACTGAAAGTCCGGCAGACCGCAGCACTTCAGGTGGGGTTTCACTTATTTGCTGAACCGTTGGCCTCGCATTTTCAAACAGGTTCAGAAAACGGGAATAAATTGCTGCTGCAGCCTTAACAGAAAGCTGCTGACTGATTACAGATCCACATAGTTGAAGATAAATATCTTCTTTCTTCTTCAAATTAAATACAGGTTGTGCAATCAGCAGTTGCTTCAGTTTCTTATCCTTACTCAGTACTTCTACATAGTGCATATCACCTGCTTTTTACTCAATACTCCAGCTGACCCCGCCACCTTTTTCATCCTTCAGCAGGATACCCTGATTTTGTAGTTCATTCCTTATTTTATCTGAGGTAGAAAAATCTTTTCTTTGTCTTGCCTCTCTCCTTATTTCCACAAGCAATCCCAATACTTTATCCAGACGATTATTGTTCGTTTCTCTATCTTCATGTAAGCCGAGTACTTCTCTCAGGTAAATATCAAATTGCTTATGCAGCAATTCAATTACTGACCTGCTCACCCTGTCGCGGGCAATTTGTCCGCCTCTGATCCCATTAATTAAAGGCGTCAATTCAAACATATTAGCTAATACCTTTGCCGTATTAAAATCGTCATTCATTGATTCATCGAAGCCGGCAATCAACTCCCTGCAACGACTATCTGTTTCGCCTTCCATTGCCGCCTCAGGAAAATCATTGAGTTCTTTAAATAACTGTAGCAGATTACGAAAAGCTTCCCAGAGTCTTTTTAATCCTTTTTCGGCTGCCTGCAGCGCTTCATTACTGAAATCTAAGGTGCTGCGATATTGCGTTTGAAGCATAAAAAACCGTACGGTCATAGGCGAATAAGCCTTCTTCAATAGGGGATGGTTACCTGCAAACAATTCCTCCGGCAGAAATCCATTACCTGCACTCTTACTCATTCTGGCGCCATTCACAGTTAACATATTGGTATGGATCCAATAATTGGCAGGACTTACATGATAGCAGGCTTCCGACTGGGCTATTTCATTTGTATGGTGTGTTGCAGCCAAATCCATGCCTCCTCCGTGAATATCAAATCTTTTTCCCAGATATTTTTCGCTCATTGCCGAACACTCAATATGCCACCCGGGAAAGCCCATTCCCCAGGGAGAGGGCCATTGCATTAAATGTTCGGGTTTGGCCTTTATCCATAATGCGAAATCCAGCCGCCCCTTTTTCTCATCCTGACCACCAAGTTCTCTGGTACCCTCCAATAATTCTTCCAGCTTTCTGTTGGTGAGAATACCATAGGGTTTCTCCTTATTATACTTTTCCACATCAAAATATATGGTACCCTCTACCTCATATGCATACCCGTTTTTGAGGATTTGTTTTACCATCTCAATCTGTTCGGAAATATGACCGGTAGCTGTTGGCTCGATATTAGGCGGAAGATTATTAAATAATTCCATCACCTTATGGAATCCAAGGGTGTATTTCTGTACAATTTCCATAGGCTCCACCTGTTCCAGTCTCGCTTTTTTTGAAAACTTATCATCTCCCTCATCCCGGTCGCCCTCAAGATGACCGGCATCCGTAATATTGCGCACGTATCTCACTTTATAGCCCAGATAGAGGAGATACCGGTAAATAACATCAAACGAAATAAAAGTTCGGCAATTACCAAGATGAACATCGCTGTATACTGTAGGTCCGCATACATACATGCCTACATGACCGGGCGTAATGGGAACAAAAACTTCTTTCTGTCTGGTTAATGAATTGTATATCTTCAACTCTGCCATATTCGGGTTTGAAATTATATTTATTTATTGCAAATATATACCAATAAAACAGCGCTGTAAAAAGGAGATATTTTACTGTTTTGGGTTATCCGTCTTTAGCGTTAAATCAGCTACCACAGGAATATGATCAGAAAGAACAATAGGAATACGAATGCACTGTTCGATTTCAAATCGCCGATCGGTAAAAATATAATCTATGCGAAGTGTGGGAATACGTCGCATAAACCTGGATGAAAAATTGAAAAAGGTTTGACCAAATCCAAATCCTTTGGCAATAAAAGCATCCCTCTTGTTATTTCTAACAGAAAAGTAAGCATATGAATTAGGAACATCATTCAGATCTCCGCAAAATATTTCCGGAAAGACACTTCCATCCAGCTCTTTTCGGATAATATCCGTTTGTACCGCACGTTTTTGAAAGGCAGCCTTCATCTTTCGTACAACACTCTTTGAAGCATCTATTCTTTCCTCCGGGTTATTCCTAATTTTTGAAAAATTGCTGTAATCGGATGCCATAAAACGATAGGATTGCAAATGTCCGGTAAACACTCTTATGGTATCAGAAAAAAACACAATATCCGCGCTCAACAAACTCTCCACGTCATCACCTTTAAATTGAGGCATTTCTATTTTAGCCGAATCAATGATAGCATATTTTGAAAATATAGCCGTTCCGCTAAAGTGAATTTTATACCTGACAAAATCTCCGGGGAAAAAATAATAACGATAACCCATATTTTTAAAACGGGCTATATTATTAAACCACTTGCTTTTTTCAATGGTGGCAAATTCCTGAAGAGCGATAACATCCGGATTATAATCCCGGATTACATTAAACATTTTATCTAAATGGACTAAACGATCTTCTTTGTCAGGATTTTCTTCCGGAGGATAGAATCCTTTAAGATTCCAGGTCATAATACGCAGGGTTGCAGTGTCTTTCTTCTCCTTTTGAAAGGAACTAAACGGATGAAATGCAAAAACAACCGCAATATTCTTCCATCCTAATAATAATACCAGTAAGGCAAGGATGCTCCAGCGTGATCGGGCAAATATCCAGATTACTAAAAAAGCAAGCAGCAGAAGGAGTAAATAAGGAAATATGAGTCCTAAAAAACTCGATGGCCACCATACGGTAGGATTCAATAATGGAGAAAAACAGGCTGCTAAAAATAAAATAACAGTGGGTAGATAAACCAGCACCAAAATTCGCCTGAGAACTTTTGCTATCATGCCATACAATTAAATATCCTCTTCACCTGCTCTGCGCAACAGGTCAATTTCATCGTAGGAGAGGCTTTGATAACCACTCTGGTTGATCTTATCCAGTATTTCATCAACCCGCTGCTGGCTCAAATTTGATTGCTTACTATAAGGAGGCGCTCCATGGGTATCATAAAAGAAATCTTGTTTCATGGAAATTCTTTCGGGCTTATTGTCGGGATTAAAAAGATTAAAAAACCAGTCGTATACATTTCCCATCCATTTTCCTGTATCCTTACCCCGGTTGAGCAAATTAATATAAACAAACCCCACCAGAGCCCCCGCCATCTGCGCCCCATAAACAGCAGCATTTCCAAAAGAAGTTCCTGCAAAATTGATTATAGCATAAATGATGGTTAATATCCAGAGCGGTATCCCTCCATTGAGCATTGGGAAAATGCGATATTTAGGAGCTGCCATAGTAGCAGCCACAGCAATCGCCATTATACATGACTGTGCACCCGAAAAAGAAGTATTGGAAATATTTTGTATAGCGGAAGGAAGGAAGTGGCTGCATAAGATATATGCAATACCCCCGGCAAGTCCGCCATAGATATAAATCGGCGCCAATTTGCGACTGCCATAAATACTCTGTATTATGAAACCAAAAGCCCAGAACCACAACATATTGGCAATAAGATTCCAAATGTCTAAATGTGAGAACATAAAGGTGATTAAGGTCCAGGGGCGATGTAAAAAATTGGAAATATTTGCAGGCAGAACGAACCAGCCGGCCACCTCATGTTGAAATCTCGACAAATCAATATCTGAAAGCTGATAAACCGAGCGTACAAAAAAGAGGATTGCCGTAATTAAAATATTAATTATAATAATCCGAACCAAAGCATCATTATCTTCTCCGAAAAACACTTTTTTTGATTTCGCCTTTTCTAACACTCCCATATTAATAGATTTATACTTTTATCAGATGGTATAAAATTACTAATAAAATCTTCTGTTTCTACGACTCCTTTTTTTCCAATACAATACCAGCAAAAACCCCACCAATGCGCCGCCAAGATGAGCCCAATGGGCTACATTGTCTCCGGCAGAGTTGCGAACGCCCATAAAAAATTCCATTGCAGCATACATCAGAACAAACCACTTAGCCTTAATAGGTATAAAAAAATACAGGTATATAAGACTGTTTGGAAACATATAGCCGAAAGCAGCAAGACATCCAAAAACTGCTCCGGATGCGCCTAAGGTAGCTGTATTAACCTTGAAATTAGGAGAATATAACAGATCCGCCTGCTGTTCAGGAGAGAGCGAATGAAAAAGTTGCATCACCGGCACATTCTCATAAAATAAAACACCCAGATGCAAAAGCCCAGCGCCCAGACCGCAGGCGATATAAAAGATCAGAAACCTTTTAGGACCCCAATAGTTTTCCAGCACACTTCCGAACATCCACAATGCAAACATATTAAAGAATATGTGCCCAAAACTGCCATGCATAAAAAGATGCGTAATCAACTGATGCGGACGGAAATAAACAGAATGCACATCATGCAGGGCAAAAAGATTCTCAAGGGAGAGCAATCCTGTCTTTTCAAAAGTTACCTGAGCTAAAAAAACTAATGCGTTAATGATCAATAAATTTTTAACCACTACCGGTAATACCTGAAATCCCCCAGGGCGAAATTCTGTCATAATGTTTCAATTGATTGGATGCGAAAATAATTCATGCCGCATAATAAACCTTAATAAAGGTTTTTTACCTTTTCTACAATAACATTATTTTAGTTTTAGCTGCACTACATTTTCTATATGATGGGTATGTGGAAACATATCTACCGGCTGCACCTTTGTAATATCATATTTTCCCTGCAATAGTTGCAGATCCCTAGCCTGTGTAGCGCTATTGCAACTCACATACACGACTAAAGGCGCTTGCATTTCCAAAATCTTATTCACCAATTTTGCGTGCATACCCGCACGGGGCGGATCGGTAATAATAACATCGGGCTTTCCGTGAAGGTGAAAAAAAGCATCATCACAAACATCAATTACATCGCCCGGAAAAAAAGCAGCGTGGTCTATCTTGTTTAAAGCGGCATTTTCATTGGCATCAAGGATAGCCTCTGAAACCCAATCCACTCCTATTATTTTTTTAGCCTGCCGACTCAAAAAAATGCCAATGCTGCCCGTACCACAGTATAAATCGTATATCGTTTCCTTTCCAGTGAGTTCTGCAAAATCCCGAACCACCCGATACAGGTTTTCAGCCTGTTTGGTGTTGGTCTGAAAAAATGATTTGGGGCTGATTTTAAAAGTAAAAGCTTCCATACGTTCCAAAATATACCCCTTACCCAAGTATACTATAGGAGTAAGGTCGTGAATACTGTCATTTTTTTTGCCATTAATCGTATATAACACCGTTGTAATTGAAGGAACCCGGGCAAGGAGATGGTCCAGCAATCTCTGCCGCATTTCAGGCTCATCATATGCCAGACAAACATTCACCATAACCTCTCCGGTTGTACAGATTCGGATAATGAGATTTCGCAGCCAGCCCGAATGCTGGCGAATATCATAAAAAGCACAGTGATTTTGAATAGCAAATTCCCGAATGGTATTTTTTATCTGATTGGCCGGTTCAGCCATCAGATGACAGGTGTTAATATCTATTACCTTATCAAAAATACGGGGTGCATGAAAGCCAAGCGCCGTATCACTCTGCTCTTTATCAAAGGGGATACTCTTATCCAGTTCTTCCCGGGTTTTGTACCTGCGGTTACTAAAGGTGAATTCTAATTTATTACGATATCTTACCGTTTGCTCAGCTCCTAATATTGGCATTAGTGATGGCAACATTATATTACCCAGCCGGCGAAGGTTTTGCTCCACTTCGTTCTGCTTATATTCCAATTGCTTTTCATAAGGCAACATCTGCCATTGACATCCACCGCAAATGCCAAAATGTTCACAAAAAGGCGTAATTCGCTCGTCGGACAAAGCATGAAAGTGAACCGCTTTTCCCTCAGCCCAGTCTTTCCTATTTTTCGTAAGCCACACGTCCACCATATCGCCGGGTACAGCCCCTTCAATAAAAACCACTTTCCCGTTTATCCGGCTCAGGGCTTTTCCTTCAGCAGCGTATGCTTCCACCGTCACCTGCTCCAATAACCTGACCTTATTGCTCTTTCTGCTCATAAGGAACAAAAGTAAGCGTAGTTATGCAGAGTTCTGTATTTCAACGAGACTACCGGTAAAATCGGACCACCTTTCAACCAGTTGCCTTCGGTGAAGCATAACTATATTTTGTGGATATTCCTGACCCTGGCATTTGCAGGAAACTTTAGGCATACCGGGAGAGGATTACTGAAGGGAAAATAAAAAAGTTAAGGAAAAATTAATTTTAAAAAGAAAAACCATATATATTTGATGCCAGAATAAGAAAAGGTCTTCTGTAGACACAGAAGACCTCTAACGATTGCTTGCCATATGAAAATTCTTAATTAGTCTTTTTCTGTAAATGATTGTAACTTTTTGCACTCATTTGGATGCCTCTAACACTTGCCTTTTTCTTCACGATTGCCTGCCTCTTTTTATCATTTCCGTATGATGATGTAAAAGTAAGGCGTGATTTTTTACCCTGCAAAACAAGTTGTTCGTAATTTTATCATGTCAAAATGAGGGTTAATGTGGTGAAACCCTTTATGGTATTGTGTTTTAGGAAATATATTTACTTATGCCCAACAGTCTTACGGATGCTTTATTTCAACTGGTTCACTCTCTTGAGAAGTCGGAAAAAAGACATTTTAAACTATATATTAAAAGAAGTTCAACAAAAGGAGACCTGAAGATCATTCAATTGTTCGACGCTTTGGAAAAGCTGCACGAATATGATGAAAAGCTATTGCTGACCCGGCTGAAGGATGTCACAAAGCCGCAATTAGCCAATTTGAAAACGCATCTATACAAGCAGCTTCTGTCGTCCCTGCGGCTACTCAAAACCACCGATAATACTGATTTACAATTAAGTGAACATCTGGATCATGCGCGCCTGCTGTACAACAAAGGTTTGAAGATCCAGAGCCTTCGGATTTTAGAAAAGGCCAAGGAACTGGCCAAGACCAATCAAAAATTTAACTTTCTTGCCCAGGTGATTTCCCTGGAAAAAAAGATTGAAACCCTGCATATTACGCGAAGTACGATTGAAAAAACTGAGCGAATTACCCAGGAAGCCCTGGAAATCAGCGCCCATATTGACCGGGTTACCCGCCTCTCTAATCTGGCTTTACTGCTCTATCGCTGGTATGTGAAACACGGCCATGCCCGGAATGAGGAAGACGAGAAAGATATTAAGGCTTTTTTCAAAAGCAATATTCCTCCGGCAATAAGCGCCATTCATGGGTTTTACGAAAACCTTTATCTGTTTCAGAGTTATTGCTGGTATGCTTTTGTTCGGCAGGATTTTCTGATGTATTACCGGTACAGCGTGAAATGGATCGCGCTTTTTGACCAGCATCCCGGAATGATAGCCGTAGAAACCGGCCATTACATTAAGGGAATCCACAACCTTCTGAATGCGCATTTTGATCTGCGAAACTTCCGGCAGTTTCAGGGCGCTTTGCGCAAATTCGAAGCTTTCTATAAAACGCCTGTTGCTCAGCACCACGATAATTTCAGGATCCACACCTCGATATACATAAATGTGGCCCGGGTAAACTGGCATCTGATGACAGGTACGTTCAGGGAAGGGCTGCAAATAATTTCGGAAATTGAAGCTAACCTGAAGGAGTATGCGCTATTTGTGGATCGTCACCGCATCCTGGTTTTCAATTATAAGATCGCCACCCTGTATTTTGGCGCCAAAGAATATGAAAAAGCCATAGATTATCTTCAAAAGATCATTAACGGCCCGCTGGACCTGCGCAACGACCTTCAATGCTATGCGCGGTTGATGCACCTGATGGCGCATTATGAACTGGGCAACGACGATATCATTGAATCGCTTACCAAATCGGTTTATCGTTTTATGGCTCGGATGAACAACCTGACCGTAGTAGAAGAGGAGATGTTTCGTTTCCTGCGCAATTCTTTCCATGTTGCTCCGCGGCAATTAAAGCCCGAACTGGAAAAGTTTCTGTTTAAAATCAAACACCTCGAAAAGAATCGTTTCGAAACCCGCGCTTTTGCTTATTTGGATATTATCTCCTGGGTAGAAAGTAAAGTCTACGGAAAACCGCTGAGCGATATTATCCACGAAAAACACATGCTGAGTAATCGCAGGGCATTCCGACACCCGCTTAACCGGAAATCGTTGGTAACAGGATAAACATCGGACGCTCAGTATCGCCAGGGGATGTGGTACAAATGTTTTATAAATCATCCGAAATGTTTCTGTTACAAATGTACAGGGTCGTTTAAGTTTTGGAAGTATGGTTTTTGCGTATTACCTTTGCACGCAAAATGTTTAGAAAATTAAATCATACAAAAAAACACACAAAGAAACAGTTCCCTAAAAGGAAGGGTTGACGGGTGTATGGTATGACCAAATATATTCAAGGCCTTTCCAAAAACAGGAAAGGCTTTTTTAATAGTATGCTCTTTTGGAACTAAAACTATAAAACAAACAAAAAATGAAAGTTGCAGTAGTAGGAGCCACCGGATTAGTAGGCTCCAAAATGTTACAGGTGCTGGCAGAAAGAAATTTTCCCGTAACTGAACTTATCCCGGTTGCTTCGGAAAAATCGGTAGGTAAAGAGGTTGAATTTAAAGGAAAAAAATACAAGGTAGTCAGCGCTGCAGATGCTATTGCAGCCCAACCCGATGTTGCCTTATTTTCTGCCGGGGGAAGCACTTCCCTTTCTTTGGCTCCCCAATTTGCAGCAGCAGGCATTACCGTTATTGACAACTCTTCCGCCTGGAGAATGGACCCAACCAAAAAACTGGTGGTGCCGGAAATCAATGCAGATGCACTGACTAAAGACGACAAAATCATTGCTAATCCCAACTGCTCAACCATACAAATGGTGGTGCCGCTTAGCCCCTTACATAAAAAATATAATATCCGCCGTATTGTGGTAAGCACTTATCAGAGCGTAACCGGAACAGGTGTAAAAGCAGTGGAGCAAATGAAGGGCGAACGGAACAAAGAAGTGAAAGGGGAAAACGGAACCTATCCTATGGCTTATAAATATCCAATTGACCTGAACGTTATACCCCAGATTGATGTTTTCCTCGACAATGGATATACCAAAGAGGAAATGAAAATGATTAATGAAACCAGAAAGATTCTGAGGGATGACAGTATTCAGGTAACGGCCACCACCGTTCGTATTCCTGTAATGGGCGGACACAGCGAAAGCGTGAATATAGAATTTGAAAAAGATTATGACTTAAATGAGGTAAGAGAACTATTAAGTGAAACCCCCGGAGTAGTGGTGGTGGATGATCCCGCCAATGCATTGTACCCAATGCCAAAAGATGCACATGAAAAGGATGAAGTATTTGTGGGACGACTGAGAAGAGACGAATCACAACCCCGGACCCTGAATATGTGGATTGTCAGCGATAATTTACGCAAGGGAGCGGCTACCAATGCCGTCCAAATTGCGGAATATCTTTCATCCCATCATCTGGTATAATCAGGAACGCCGGCAGACTAATGCCTTTAGCAATGCAGTAGTCTGTGGGCGCTCCAATCCGGAGATAGAAAATACTGTGGCAATAAGGTTGTAAATAATAAAACAGATGTCCTCCGCAGTATTTTCTTTTATTCGCTTACCAATTAAGTCAACCTCATCAAGGCTTACCCTTCAACCGCCCTGTTTAAGAAATGTATTAGTGGCTGAATGGATTCAAAAGTCTTAATCGTTTGCTTTATTAACGCCCCCGAACTTAATTCTGCGTCGGTGATCTCCCGGTCTGCATACCAGCTTTTCAGCTTCAAATAATCTGCTGCCGGATTATCCCGCATATACCCTTTAGGGACATTCACCAAAGAAATTCCATCGCCTCTTTCAAGATCTCCGAAAAGCGTTTTAAATTTCCTTGAGGTAACTATATTTTGAAATTCAGTCCAACAATAGTCTATTTCCTGTCTTATCTTCCTTGTTTCTTCGGGCAAGGGCATCCATACACCCCCACCTGCAAAGCTATTGCCGGGCTCAAGATGAAAATAGTAACCGGCAAATATTGACTTTCTGCCGCCCTGTTTAATACTGGCTGCAAAATTTCTTTTATAGGGCATTTTATTTTTGCTGAAACGAATATCCCTGTTGATACGGAACATACATTGTCTTGCCTCTAAGGCGCTTATTTCTGGTTCAGATTTACTAAAATCATCAATCACGATTTGTATAAAATCTCCAAAATCCTTGCGAGCTGTTTCATATTCTGTTCTGTGAGCATCAAACCAGGGTTTATTGTTATTTCGT
>CAZFGP010000006.1:0-57426 GCA_964518685.1 uncultured Terrimonas sp. | reverse complement strand
TAAGGCATTAATGAATAAGCGATATTTAAGAGAAACATTAAATCGAATTCGATGTGAAGCGCATTATGACATAACTAAAGAAGTATTTCAACAGCAAATAAAATAATTCCTTATCTATCCCAATTTTCGTAGATTAGAAATAAAAAATCCTAAACGAGATAAAAATGAAAATCTCAGTTCTAAAAAGAATAAACAACCGTTTAAGCGATCCGAAAACTATTTTAATTCGGGTACTATATTTCTTATCCCCTTTATTTAATGATAAATTATATCTGAAATTACTTTTCAGATTAAAAATGGATCAAAATCTCAATTTAAAGAATCCCCAAACCTATAATGAAAAATTGAATTGGCTGAAAATATATTACAGGAACCCCCTAATGTGTACATTAGCGGATAAATATGAAGTAAAAGATTTTGTACGTAAGACAATAGGAGAGGAATTTGTTATCAAAAATTATGGCGTTTGGAATTCATTCGATGAAATTAATTTAGATTTATTACCGAATCAATTTGTATTAAAAACCACCCATGATTCAGGAGGAGTTGTCATTTGTAGGGATAAAGAGACCTTCAATTTTAAAAAAACGAAAGAAAAATTAGAGAATCATTTAAAGCGTAACCTCTATCACAATTATAGGGAGTGGCCGTATAAAAATCTTAAACCACGGATTATTGCAGAGGAATATCTGGTAGATGAATCGGGAACAGAACTTAAAGATTATAAATTCTTCTGTTTTAATGGAGAAGTAAAGGCGCTATTCATTGCTACCGACCGACAATCGGGCGATGCAAAATTTGATTTCTACGACCAAAACTTTAATCATTTAGATTTAATCCAGTTTCACAAACAAAGCGGCAAACTTTTGAAGAAACCACAAAACTTCGAATTAATGCTCTCCTTATCTGAAAAACTGGGCAAAGGGTTTCCACATGTGAGAGTTGATTTTTATAATATAAACGGAAAAATCCTCTTCGGGGAATACACTTTTTATCATCATGGTGGGGTGGTACCCTTTACGCCAAATGAATGGGATTATAAATTTGGAAGTTGGATTAAGCTAATTCATTTTAATAAAAAAGATTAACCTAATCAGGTCTCTTTCATTCCTTATTCAACATCACCAAAACAAAAAAATAGTATGGGTATAACGAGAATATCCGATACGAGGCTAATATACTGACAAAATAATAAGACCAAAAAATTTAATAACATATGGTATATGATAAAGTAGTGAATAAAACGCAAAATCACGGCTACATCCAAATAATGGTCCTTACGCTTTTTCTAATCTACTTTTCTCAGGGAGCATTATATCCAGTGGGTTCAATTATATCTCAAACCTCTTTTATTCTTATCATTCTATTTTGTTTCTACTTCCTAATACGAATCCTTGTTTCGAATTTTCAAAAGAAACCCTTTTTAAAAATTTGGATACTCTTCATTTTCTTAAATTTAATTGGAATACTTATAAGTGGAGATATCTCTAATGCTAAACAATTCGGAATGGTTAAAGGAATAATGATCGCTACTCTTCCTTTTTTCCCTTTCTACTATTTCGCCCAAAAAGGGATATTTGACCCTAAATATTTACGTTTATTTTTAATCATTCTGATCCCGATTTCCATTTTAGGCTACTATTTCAGAGAAACTCAGATATTATCTAACAAAGTAGACGAAGATGCCGATATCGTGAATAATGCGGCTTATACCTTTGTAGCTCTGGTACCTTATCTTTTTCTTTTAAAAAGTAAAAAACTTTTGGCCAACATCTTACTGGTCATTTTAATGTTCTTTGTTATACAAAGTGCAAAAAGAGGCGCTTTAATTACTGGCGTACTGGGTCTGGTAATCTTTTTGTACTACCAGTTCAAGACCATAAACAAGAAGCAAAGACTAAGAGGGCTTTTATTAATTTCCATTGGCATGGTTGTTATGTTCTATTTTCTCAAACAATTTTATGAAAGCAACGAATACCTCATAACCCGATTGCAATCTTTAGAAGAGGGAGATAGTAGCGGGCGGGATATTATTTATGGAAAAATATGGAACGGATGGCTGGAAGGAAATAGTTTGCAATTACTGTTCGGTTTTGGCTTCGCATCCTCTATTCAGTTCGCAGGAAATTATGCACATAATGATTGGCTGGAATTAATATCCAATTTTGGGATGACTGGCGTAATTCTTTATCTTCTTCTTTTTTATTATGGTTTTAAAACCGTGTTCGCAAGGAAAACTCCCCCAGTGAAAAGGTTGTTGCTATTTTGTGTAATGGTACAATGGCTTTTTATAACGCTGGTTTCAATGGGTTACACCTCTAACAGTGATAGCTATCTACGTGCTATATTACTTGGTGGTATCTTTGGATCTGACTCTGATGAATTTGAGTAGTTCTTTAATTTACAAAGCGTTATGAATATTGTAGTTATTTCTGATAATTATCCTTCATCCCAAATACCTAATCAGGGTGCTTTTGTTTATAACCTGTTACAGGAATTAAGCTGCTATCATTCTATTACCATTATTGCACCTTTCAAAATACACGATTTATTTATTGCCAAATCCAAAGGAGGATATGGTT
This sequence comes from uncultured Terrimonas sp., assembly GCA_964518685.1. Lineage (GTDB taxonomy): Bacteria > Bacteroidota > Bacteroidia > Chitinophagales > Chitinophagaceae > Agriterribacter. The sequence continues at coordinate 54,844 of CAZFGP010000006.1, read as the reverse complement.
TAGAAAAATGCAGGGTGCTTCGTCCACTTTATTTTTCATTCGGAAAAAGAAAATTATTCGGACTTAATGTTCGAAATTGGGGAACAGCCTCCAGAAATAAAGCAGTAGAAAGAATTTTAAACCGTTTGAGCGTGAAACCCGATCTAATTTATGCTCATTTCTTATATAATGGCAGATCAGCACTACCTTATATCATTAAACACAATATTCCCCTGGTAATAGCTTCGGGTGAATCCTCCTATTCAGAATTATTAAAAGTAATGAATAATCAAATAAAAAATCTGAGGAATTATACCTCCCATTTTATTTGCGTCTCAGAAAAAAATAAAACCGGATTGATGGAAGCAGGGTTTAATGAATCCAAAATGACCATCATTCCCAACGCAGTTGATTATTCCCTCTTTAAACCCTTAGACAAAAAACAATGTAAAGAAAAATTTGGCATCTCACAAGATAAATTTGTCGTGGGGTTTGTTGGGCATTTTATTCATCGAAAGGGACCAAACAGAATTATTGAAGCCATTCAACAATTAGCTGATCCAGATATCCAACTTATTTGTGTTGGCGGAAAAGGTAATTTAACTTCTAATGATTTTACTAAAGTTATCCCTCCCTTAGCAAATTATCAATTACCCGAAATCTACAACTCCTTTGATATTTTTGTCCTTCCCACACTGAATGAAGGGCACTGTAATGTCATTGAGGAAGCCAAAGCCTGTTGCCTGCCCATCATTAGTTCTTTGGGCACCAGTGTTGAAAAGCAGATAGACAATTCGATCGGGATACTGATAAACCCTTTAGACATTAATGCAATTGCAACAAGTATAAAATATCTAAAAGAGAATCAATCTGCCAGAGAAATTATGATTAATAATCTGAAAACTAAAATTGGAGAACAATCGCTCAAAAACCGGGCAAAGAGAATTAACGAATTACTGAATGAAATTGTTGTAAAAAAGAACAAGTAACGGCTTACTTCGTATGTTTGTCCGCAGAACATTATGAAATCTCTCATACTTATCTTTGCTTTTAGGGCTAAACTTTCAGTCACTACTATTTACTGTCTGATACTTGGATTATTCTCTCAAAACTCTTTCAGCCAGCCCATAACAATCGTAAAGAAGAATCTCCCTCTGGCTTCCATTATTATTCCCGAAAAAGCATCCGGACAAATTAGAAATTCTGCAAAAACTTTGCAAGCTATTATTTTTCAAAGTACCAGAGCCCGCTTGCCAATAAAAACCTTAAATAATACCGGCAGCACTGCCATACATATTGGAAACACGAATTACGTTAAGAAACTTAATATTGACTTAAGCGCGGTAGACGATGATGGATTTGTCCTATGGGGAGTGTATCCTTTTAATCTTGTAATTTTAGGAGGGTCTGACTGGGGAACAGAATTCGGGGTGAACTACTTTTTAGAAAACTACCTTGGGGTTGTTTCTTTATTTCCAACAGATGCAGGAATGAATATCCCTCAGATATCAGACATAGAAGTTCAGATTGATAAACAAATTGAAAATCCAGTATATTTGTCCAGACAATTTGCTCCGGGAACTACTTCAAATAAAAACGAACTGGGAAAATGGGAAAGATTCAACAGATTAAGAGGCAGAATAAAGTTCCATCATAATTTAACCAAACTTTTTGATCCTGAAGAATATTACCAGTCCAACCCTGAGTTTTATGCCGATTACGTCACCCAAAAGCCTGAAGGCGTTCGATGGCAACCTAATTTCTCTGCACCTGGAATAGTAGATAGTGCAAGCAGCAAAATCATTCGCTTTTTCGAAAATAATCCTAAGGCAAACAGCTACTCTCTTGGGGTAAACGATGTGAAAAAATATGATGAATCGCCTTCCTCTCTTAAACGTAGAAATGGAAAGAAAAACTATCTTGGTTTGGAAGATATATCGGATGATTATTATTTATGGGCGAACAGTGTGGTAAAAAAAGTTAAAATAGTCTTCCCGAATAAACAATTCGGGCTTTTAGCTTCTAATAATGTTGCTACTCCTCCTTCTGAGAATATTGAAATGGATTCCTCTATTGTTCCATTTTTGACCTATGAAAGACTACGCTGGTCTGACACTATTCAAGAGAAACAAGGACAGTCACTTACTATACAGTGGGCGAAACGGAGTCCTCAACTTGGATGGTACGATTATGCTTATGGCTTAAACTATCTTGTTCCCCGGGTTTGGTTTCATGAAATGAAAGATTACCTCCAATGGGGCACACAACATCAGGTATTATATTATTTTTCAGAAGTTTATCCCAATTGGGGCGAAGGCCCCAAATCATGGGTTCACACTAAACTCCTGTGGAATCCATTTTACGATGTTGATTCTCTCCTTAACATCTGGTATGTGAGTGCGGTCGGTGATCAGGCTGCTCCGAAATTGAAAGCATTCTATACAATTTGGGAACAATTTTGGACAAAAGATATTCTTCAAACGAAATGGAAAGAAACATCAAGACAATATTTGCCAAAGGATGATCTTACTTATTTGGATGCAGTGCCTAAAGAATATATTCAGCAATCCGACTATTTGCTGGATCAGGCTTTTCTATTAGCTGAAACAGTACCCCAAAAATTGCGGATACAGAAGATATTGGAGATGTGGCAAATTTATAAAACTGCTGTTCAAATATGGCAGCAATCTTTAGGAGCTTCCGACAAGGAAAGAGTTCGAATGTTAAAGGCTGATTCATCTTTCCTTGCCCTGCTGGAAAATTTGCAGAATGATTCACTCCATTCGGAAAGTATAAGAATAATAAAATCAACCCTACTAATTAATTAAACTTATTTGAGATTCCAATTTCTAATCTCTGGTAAAGAAGGTGGGCACGATATCAAGCAAACCACTGAAGATTTCACATGCCGTATTAATCATTATTATCCCGTTGAATGGAAGACTATTGCTATTCCAAAACGAAAGACTACCTTAACGGAAAAGGAGTTAAAGGCAAAAGAAGCAACTGCAATCCTCGAATCTATAAAAAAAAATGATTATGTCATAGCATTGGATGAAAAAGGAAAAATGCTAAGTTCAGCAATGCTGGCTACCTGGATACAGGCAAGAGCAAACGAAAGTGTAAAGCAACTTGTATTTGTAATTGGCGGCGCTTACGGATTGGATGATTCGGTTCTGAAACGGGCAAATTTTATATGGTCTCTCTCCCCTCTCACTTTTCCTCACCAATTAGTTAGGCTCATTCTAACCGAACAGATTTACCGCGCCTGCACCATCATTAGAAATGAAAAATATCACCATAGCTGACTATTGACTCAGAAAATTTTTATGATAGAAGTTAAATAGAGAATCCACATTTATTGGGTTTCATTTATCTTCGACAAAATCAACTCCATGTCCATAACACTAATATTGCTAATAGTTACCAGTATCGTTTCAGTTATCGCCTTCAAGAATCAGAAATTGATGGACGACCTCATCTTCTATCCTCCGGCTATAACGCAAAGGAAGCAATATTACCGATTTATCACTTGTGGTTTTATTCATGCCAATATTCCGCATCTCATATTCAATATGTATTCTTTTTGGATATTCGGAGAATATGTAGAAATACTTTTCATGACTATATTTGGACCGGTAGGACGTATCTACTATCTCTTCATGTACATCTCGGCACTGGCCGTATGTTTGCTCCCCACCTATTCAAAAAATAAAGACAACTACCATTATCAGAGTCTTGGAGCATCCGGCGCTGTATCCGCTGTGATCTTTGCATTCATCTTTCTAAATCCGCTTCAGGGGATAGGATTAATTTTCTTACCCCGGGAATTGATGATTCCTGGTTTCATTTTTGGTTTTTTATTCCTCATCATCTCCTCTTACTTAGATAAAAAAGGAGGCGGCAACATTAATCACTCCGCACATATATGGGGAGCAGTTTATGGTATTGCGTTTCTTATGGTTACAGCCTATCTGGTACCCGGGAAAAATCTGGCCTTAGATTTCTTCGAATCAGTAAAATCATACTTTCTTCATTTCTAAGGAAATCTTTAACAAGGTTTGCGTGCTCACTGAAATCTTAAACCGATTATCAATTCTTTGGTTCACCACCCAGATAATTTTTTTGTTCATCTCCAACACCCAAGTCTTTTCTTTTTCCAAAAGCGACATTTTTTGATCAATAAAGAATCTTGCTAATTTCTTTTTCTTCTTCATTCCTAAGGGATAAAAATAATCTCCTTCCCTCCATCTGCGCAAAATCAGAGGAAACTCAATCTCTTTAGCATTCAGCCATGCAACGCCGGACACAGATGGTAACTGCAATCCCTCCTGATTCATTTGTTCCATCGAAAACCTTAATTTTCCTTCTTCAAAAAACACCTCTGTTTCCCCCTTTTCAATTAATATTATTTCTCCACCATTTGTTCGTATTAGAGAAAAAATAAGCCATTTTCTATCTCGCAAAATACGGTGCGTTGGAGACTGAATATACTTCCCAGTCTCCGCATATAATAATTTAGTTACTTCAGGGATTTGCTTCGACGAAAAATTATAGGCCCTGATGATTTCAAAAAGTACAGCTTTCAGCGGATGAATTTTTGAAAGCTTCAACACCGAAATATAGGTATCATCACCCCTTTTCTCCAACAATCTCTTTTTATATCCTTCTATAGCTTCGTCATACACCACTTCAATTTCGCGGAAGCGTTCAATATTAGCCAGGATATTAGCTCCTGCCGAAGGGTATATCTCCTGTATAGCTGGAAAAATTCGATGCCGAATAAAATTTCTTGAATATTTTTCAGATTCATTACTGGAATCCTCTACGTGATTCAGTCGCCTTGTTATGGCATAATCTATCAGTTCCTGCTTTCTGGCAAACAGAAGAGGGCGAATGATATTATTGGCTTTTGGCAACATTCCCCGTAGTCCGGAAACTCCGGTTCCTTTTATAAAATTCATCAAAACCGTTTCTACATTATCATCTGCATGGTGAGCCGTAACTATCCAGACAGTGCCTTGGGTTTCAGCGGACAGTTTTATCCTCAATTCCTCAAACCATTCATATCTTAATTCCCTGGCGGCCACCTGCACCGACACTTTATGCCGCACCACATAATCAGTGGTATCAAACCGGCTTACGAATAACCGAACACCGTAACGCTCCGCCAGAGATTGAACAAATTGTTCATCCCTGTGGCTTTCCTCTCCTCTCAATTGGAAATTACAATGGGCTATTAAAAAATGGAATCCCGATTGTAAGCACAACTCACACAGCACCACAGAATCCACTCCCCCACTTACCGCAAGAAGCAGCAGATCGTTTCTTTGAAAGAGTTTTTCTTTTTCAACATTCTTTTTAAATAACTGCACTAAGGTATCCATAGCATCATATTATGTAGCGGCAACTGCCTGTTTCATGCAATACACCTACTTTATCTGCATCTTTCAAATGTAGGGATTTCACCAAAAATAAAACCTCCTAAAATGTCGCTTATAAATGACTCCCCTGAGGAGCATTAAACAAAAGATGGCATCTGCCTATCATTTACCCATCAAATCCCGTACCTTTGCCCGTTTCAAAAAAGAACCTTTTTTAAGGAGTACGCTACATGAAGAAAATCCGGAATTTTTGTATAATCGCACATATAGACCACGGCAAAAGTACCCTGGCAGATCGTCTTTTGCAAGTTACCAATACCATCGGTGAACGGGAAATGATGGATCAGGTGCTGGATGATATGGATCTGGAACGTGAAAAAGGGATTACCATCAAAAGCCATGCAATACAAATTGACTACAAACATAAGGATGGCGAAACTTATACCCTCAACCTGATTGACACACCGGGACATGCCGATTTCAGCTATGAAGTGAGTCGCGCCCTGGCGGCGTGTGAGGGCGCTTTGTTATTAGTGGATGCCACACAGGGTATCCAGGCACAAACCATAAGTAATCTTTACCTCGCTATTGACAATGATCTGGAAATTATTCCTGTAATCAATAAAATAGATATGGAAGGCGCCATGATCGAAGAAGTGAAAGATCAGATTCTTGAACTTATCGGATGTAAACCTGAAGAGATTCTTTTAGCCAGCGGACGAACAGGTATAGGGGTTGAAGCTATCCTTGAAGCTATTGTGGATAAAATTCCCGCACCCAAAGGAAACCCATCTGCTCCATTGCAGGCACTGATTTTTGACAGCGTATTCAACAGTTTCAGAGGAATCATTGTCTATTTCCGGATATTTAACGGATCTATAAAAAAAGGAGATCAGGTAAAATTTGTTTCCACCAACCAGGAATATGAAGCTGACGAAATTGGTATCCTAAAATTGAAAATGTTAGAAAAGCAGGAAGTGACCTGTGGAAATGTGGGCTATATTATTACCGGAATAAAAAACGCCAAGGAAGTAAAAGTAGGGGATACCATTACCACTATATCCAATCCTACAAAAGAAATAATCAAAGGTTTCCAGGAAGTTAAACCCATGGTGTTTGCCGGTATCTTCCCCGTGAACACGGATGATTTTGAGGAGCTGCGGGATTGTATGGACAAACTGCAGTTGAATGATGCCTCCCTTACTTTTGAACTGGAAACCTCCCAGGCCCTGGGATTTGGCTTCCGTTGCGGTTTCCTTGGGCTGCTGCACATGGAAATTATCCAGGAACGTCTTGAGCGGGAGTTTAATCAAACGGTAATTACTACCGTTCCCAACGTTAGCTTTATCGCCTATACAACGAAAGATGAAAAAATTATAGTAAATAATCCCACTCAATTCCCCGATCCGGTTAAGACCGAAAAAATAGAGGAACCTTTTATACGGGCACAAATTATTACTAAGCCAGAGTACATTGGAAACATTATGACCCTTTGTCTAAGCAAAAGGGGGATGCTTATCAATCAGAGTTATCTTACCACTACCCGGGTTGAATTAGTTTTTGAAATGCCGCTTACTGAAATTGTATTCGATTTTTATGATAAACTAAAAAGTCAGACCCGCGGCTATGCTTCTTTCGATTATCATCCTATAGGTTACCGGGAAGCAGACATCGTAAAAATGGATATTCTGCTGAATGGCGATAAGGTGGATGCATTAAGCGCCCTGATTCATAGAAGTAAGGGGCAGGATTTCGGTAGAAAGCTCTGCGAAAAATTAAAAGAACTGGTACCGCGTCAGCAATTCCAAATTGCAATCCAGGCTGCTATAGGTGCAAAAATATTAGCACGGGAAAATATTTCCGCTATGCGAAAAGACGTTACGGCCAAATGCTATGGTGGCGATATCAGCCGTAAACGCAAACTACTCGAAAAACAAAAAGAAGGTAAAAAGAGAATGCGCCAAATTGGAAATGTAGAAGTTCCACAGGAAGCATTTCTGGCTGTTTTAAAACTGGACAGTTAAATTTTCAATTCGTTGAAGAATGATCCTCTTAATAGCGTTGTTAATCTTTAATCTTTGACAGCCCGGCCAATAAAGTAGTGCCTAATCCAAGGCAGGCAATCAACGTAAACGACCACCGGAGATTAAATGCCTGAGCCGTTAGCCCAATAACCGGCGGACCAAATAAAAACCCCATATAACCAATGGTGGATACCGCCGCTAATGCCACTCCGGATGCTATTTTTTGAGATTGCCCGGCCACACCATACACAATAGGCACAACTGAGGAAACCCCCATACCTATGATCAGGAAACCAATAGTTGCAGGAATAAGATAAGGCAAAGTAACCGACAACATCATTCCTGAAAAAATGAGAATTCCACTAATCCTGATCATATTTTTCTTACCCATTTTTGTTGCCAGCCAGTCACCCGCGAATCTTCCTCCTGCCATAGCTATCATAAAAGCCACATACCCTAAGGTCACAAGCGATTGGGGCGCACCCACCGTTCTTGCAAAATAAATGCCGCTCCAGTCAAACATTGTTCCTTCACAAACCATGCAGCAAAACGCGATTAATCCTAATTTCAGGAGTATTCCATCCGGTCTGGCAAAAATTGGGGTATTGGTGCCGGAATGAAGGTCTTCAGGCGTCAAATATTTATACACTAATCCTACAAAAAGGAAAATTAAGGCTGCAACAATACAGAAATGATAAAAGGGAGAAAGAATCAGCCAGCGCATCAGGGTGCCAACTGCCGCTCCGCAAAATCCTGCCACACTCCAAACGCCATGAAAGGAGGCCATAACAGATCTGCCATAGTAACCTTCTACATTCACGCCCTGGGTATTCATCGAGATATTGAGCAAATTACCGGCAAAACCAAAAAGAAACAGAACTATTACCAATTGCCAAACTGCGAATGCCAAACCTAAGAAAGGTAATAAAAAAGCATATAATACCGCTGAAAGTGCAGCCACTCTCCTGCTGCCATACCGGGATACTAAATACCCCGAAACGGGCAGGCTTATCACAAGACCAATTGGCAAAGAAAGCAGCGTAATACCCAAACCAGCCTCATTGAGGTTAAGCTTTTGCTGGATATCCGGGATCCGGGATGCCCATCCCGAGAAACAAAAACCGGCGCTGAAAAATAACCCGCTAACCGCTATTCGGGCCGCTCTGATCTGGCGCGACTCAATGGATATGGTCATAAAAACCCGAAGTTAGGTTAGGATAAGGAAATATTTTCGCTGGTGACTTTTTTTCTTTATCTTGGCTTCAAACACCGCAGTATGAAAAGCGCTAACCTGCTTGTTATAGCATTGCTATACATTCCTGTTATAGGGTATAGCCAGAACGCCACCGTACATAGTCCTATCATTTCGCTCTACCCCTCCTCAGGTGCTTACAGTCACAATTTTCGCGATGCATTTTCAATCATTTCCAATATTGGCGCATTGTCCATGTTACAATCCGGAAATGCAGGCGTTTATGGCGAGAGGAAGTTTATGCTTGCCGAAACAGGGATGTATACGGCTATCGTTACCCTGCCGGTTTCACCAGGGAACTTTGCTTTACAAACCGACTATTTCGGATATCAGTCGTTTCAGGAATCGCAAATTGGTCTTGCCTATGGAATTCCACTGAATGAAACCACCGGAATCAGCGCTAAAATCAATTATTATACAATCCGCATCCCCACCTATTTCCATCTCTCTACCGTAAATTTCGAATTAGGCACGGTAATTCAAATCAGCGATCAACTCCATACCGGAATCTCCATTTATAATCCTTTGAATAGTTCATTAGGTAAAAATTCCGGACAACGAATAGCCTCCGTGTACAAAACCGGACTGGGTTATGAAGTATCTCCTTCTTTTCTAACACAGTTAGAAGTTATAAAAGAAAAAGATAAAGACGTTACTATTCATGGTTCATTGCAGTATAAACCTCTGCCGCAAATATTCGCCAGAACCGGTTATTTTACCGACCGCTCTTCCGGCTATTTCGGAGTAGGATATTTATATAAAGGATTAAGAGCGGATTTCTCCTTCAGCTTCCATCAGCAACTGGGTCTCTCACCGGGGCTTTTGTTGCTGTATCAGTTCAGCCAAAATGCGAAAAAATGAGAGCGTTCTTTCTCTTTTTCATCCTGCTTTTTCCCTCCTTCGCCAGCCCACAGGAACTTCCTTCTTTTGAAACTGAGCAGGAGTTAGAACAATTGACCGAATCCGCTGAAGATGCAGAAGAAACCGACGATAGTTGGTTACAGCAGTTGGAATATCGAAAGAAAAACCGGCTCAATCTAAATAGCGCTACCGCTGCCGATTTTATCGAATTGCAACTTCTATCCGATCTCGAGATCAGCGCTTTTCTTAGTTACCGGAAAAACCTCGGACTTCTTGTCAGTATATATGAATTACAAGCCGTACCGGGATGGGATATCTCTTTAATCCGAAAAATGCTTCCCTATATAACCGTTTCAACGCCACTGATTACCAAAGAAAATCTGAAAAAACGATTTAGCGAAGGCAATCAGCAACTAATCTTTCGATATTCATCCATTGTAGAAAAAGGAAAAGGTTACCGGGAGAAAAACGCCGACCGGAGTTTTTATACCGGAGATCCCTCCCGGTTTATGTTGCGCTACAAATATCAATACAAAAATTTGCTGCAATATGGGGCAACAATTGCTAAAGACGCAGGAGAACGTTTATGGAACAATAAAAAGGGAACATTTGATTTTAACTCTTTTCACATTTTTATGGGGAAAACAGGAATAGTCAAATCGTTTGCCTTAGGAGATTATACCATCAACCTGGGACAGGGATTGATTCACTGGCAAGGAATGGCTTTTGGGAAAGGCGCGGGTGTGTGGAATATAAAAAGACAGTCTCCCGTATTAAGACCGTACAATTCTTCCGGTTATTATTTCTTCCACAGAGGCGCTGCTCTAACTTTAGAGAAAAAACATTGGGAGACTACACTTTTTCTTTCGGGACGAAGATTAGATGCCAGAGTTGAAGGCGACAACTCTGACACAGAAACCTTCATCACCTCAATCTCCGCTTCCGGATATCATAGAACTCAGCAAGAATTAAGCAATCAGGGAAATCTGCAAGCGCTGACTTATGGAGGCAATCTGCGATATAAGAATAAACAAGGTTATGCAGGGTTAAACCTTCTACAATACCACTTCAGCTATTCCTTGAAAAAAGAAGACTCACCCTATAATCTCTATGCCTTATCCGGCAGAAACTATCGTAATTTGAGTGTGGATTACGGATATACTTTTAAGAATATACATTTTTTCGGGGAAGTGGCGATAGATAAATCATTCCGTCACGCTTTGCTGAATGGAATATTATTTAGCATTCATCCTAAAGCCGCTTTGTCACTGCTCCATAGAAGTATTTCAAAATCGTATCAGGCATTTTTTGGAAATGCTTTTACGGTAAACAGTATTGTATCTAATGAACAGGGATTATTTATGGGTTTTTCACTAAAACCTGCTCCTTCATTCGGCATTGACCTTTACTTAGATTTATTTCGTTTCCCCTGGCTGAAATACCGGATAGACGCCCCCTCTTATGGTAAGGACTATCATTTCCAGTTTACCTATAAACCATCTAAACGAACAGAATTGTACACTCGTTATAAAGTCCGGCAAAAAAGCCTGAATCAAAAATTGGAAACCAATGCTATGAATGAAGTGGTCGCTACTATTAATAGTTCCTGGCGTACCCAGATTGTCCATCGGGTTAACCCGGTATTTCTATTCCGGCAACGATTTGAATTGTTATGGTACACCATTCCGAAAAGTGATATGGAAAAAGGATTCTTAGCTTTCTTTGATGTTTTTTGTAATCCTGAGAGAAGCAGACTAAATGCAAACTTCAGGTTACAGATTTTCCAATGCGACAGCTATAACTCCAGACTTTATGCCTATGAAAATGATGTGTTGTGTTATTATGCCGTGCCGGTTTTTTACGATAACGGTTTACGATATTACGTAAATGCCCGCTATAAATTAAATAAGTCCTTTTCATTGTGGCTTAAGTGGGCTCAGACCATCTATAGTAATAAGACCGCAATAGGCAGTGGACTGGATGAGATAAATGGTAATAAGAAATCAGAGATAAGGATGCTGTTAAGTGCCTCCTTTTAATGTAAAAAGTTACAAATTTTCCGGGTATGATTCGGATAAAAAGAAACATTACCTGACACCAGAATAAACTGAAAACCTTATAACCAGTGATCAATCTAACAATTCACCCAATCTCCTGATCAGATCTGCCCCTCTCAAACTTTTGGCAATAATTTTCCCCTCTTTATCCAAAAGATAGTTCATGGGAATCGCTTTCACGCCATATAATTCAGCGACATCGCTTTGCCAGCCTTTCAGGTCAGAAACCTGGGTCCATTCTAATTTATCCTGTTTGATCGCTTGTTCCCACTTGTCTTTTTTCTCATCCAATGAAACGCCAAGGATATCAAACCCCTTTGACTTATAATTTTGGTAAGCCTTCACTACCGTTGGATTTTCCTGACGGCAGGGGCCACACCAGCTTGCCCAGAAATCAACCAGAATATATTTCCCCCTGAAGGCGGCTAAAGAAACCGGTTTTCCTTTTGTATCATTTAAGGTAAAATCCGGAGCAATGCTCCCCACGGCGGTTGTTTTAGCAGCATCCAGACTTTCCTTCACCGTCTTTCCAAAATGAGAATTTTTAATCTTATCATCCAGCGCATTGTATAAAGGCTCTACCTGAGAAGGAACAATGTCATAAGAAAAATTTTGTGCTAATTGAAAAGCAGAGACATAAGAGGCAGGATGTTCTTTTATGAACCTGGAAACCAATTCTTTTCCTTCTTCTTCCAGCAGCTCATAATCTTTCTGTATTTGCAAAGCCTTACGCTCATCGCCCGACATGGATGCAGCCTGATAGTCATTATATAACTGTTCCTGCTTTACATCAATTGGGGTCCTCATTGCATTAAACTTCTTCAAATCCTCCTGGGCAGCCGAGCCGGTAATATCTGCTTTATATAATGAATCTAATGTACCATTTAAAGTTATTTTTCCTCCATCCAGAAAAAAGCCGAGAGGAAAACGCTTTTGCCCCCCCTGATCATATCCCAATAATACAAATTCCGGGTGAGCAACTTCCCCGCTAAAAGAAAATTTTCCATCTTCAATTTTTGAAGAATCCGGTATCTGCTGTTCTTTCTCAGGATGGTATAAATAAACCCATCCGCTTTCCAAACCCTTAATACTACCTTTTAACTGGTACTCTGCTACTTCTGATGAGCCTGCTTTACTACCCGACTTCGTCTGATTTCCACAGGAAGTCAGTATAACAGCAAAACCTAATACAATAAATAACCGATGCATCTGCAATGTTTTATTAGCGCTAAAAATTGCAATATTAAGATTTAAACCGGTCTTTACGGTTACTCAGGATACAAAACAATGTTATTTTACTGATACTGAATATAAATAGGACGTGGCTTTAAACGCAATACTTCTTCAGGAGTCATAGTGCGGCTGTTGGCCTCCCGAAAATCGTTCTTATAAAATATTTTGAAGCCTGTAAACTGTACGGGTTCTCTGTATATAAAATGTTTGTAGGTATTTACTTTCCTGGCCTGGTGACCCCAGCCATCCATATCCATCACAATCTGAACTTCAGGGCGTATTTTTATTTGCCTGTAATTGGTCACCATTGCCTGAGTAAAACGGTGTATTACCAGAATTTTCGGTGGTAAATTGTACTTTTTTACCAAATCGGCAAGATACCCGGTTACATAATTAATGTCGTCGGCACTATAGGAGCCTATGACCGTACCTGGTCGCTGCCCTCCTTTCATGGAAAATTCGGGGTCAACACCAAGATGAACATCAGGCATCATCAAATATTTTTCCAGCAATGGAATTTCCTGTTGCAGTGTACTCAATCCTACCTGAACGTCTATAAAAGTTAGTGCATCAATCTCCTTCGCCATGCTCATTACTGAATCTATCTGATGAAATGGCATACGCAATTTATATTTTCCGTCTTTCCCAGGGCTGCCTTGTGCTGTTACGGCTATATAATGTAAGGCGGGTATCACCACCGTAGTGGTATCCGCTTTCTGCCATTCCTTAACCTCCTGTTTCAATTTTAACAGCATTTGTGCTCGGGGTAATTCTCCCAGAATACCCATTTGCTTTGAATACAGATTGCCATAAAAAGCAATGATTCTTTTGAATGGGAAAATCGCTCCGGGAAGTGGATAAGGCCCTTTTACCGGCCATAGTCCCGAACTGTCGCCATTTGCCAGCTCCAACATTTTTTGATCATACAATACAGAATCCAGGATAACTGGTTCCTTTTTTATAATCTCAGGGTTTTCTGCCAGTCGAACACCGGAAGTATCCTTTTTCTGTCCTGTTTCGGATAAGGTTTGTCCACAACTCATCGTAAGCAGCATCGTGGCCATACAGGTCAGAAACGCCATTGCGTGCTGCACCGCTCTGCGGCTTAAATGACTATTATTTTTTATAGTATTTTTCATGGTTTTATCCCGGTTGGAATGCATGATAAAATTGAATTATTTAGTTTTTCAAAAAAAATCAAAGTAACACGATATCCGATCAAAAACGGGATCGCTGATTAAATATTATAAAATAGTTTGCAAATAGTTGAATCTTAGTATTCCGTACTATTTCATCCATCAACCAACTGATCACTTTTTCTATTTATTACAAATTTTTAAGCACTTCCTCACCCATGGCAACTGTGCCCAAAATTTTTTCAGAAGAGGTTTGTGCATCTGCAATATCCCCGGTACGATAGCCGGCTTTTAACACCTTATCAACTGCATTGATTACTGCTTCCGATTCGGCTTTCATTCCAAAAGAAATATCCAGCAATAAGGCGGCTGATAATACTGAAGCGAGCGGATTAGCAATTCCCTTACCGGTGATATCATGTGCAGAGCCATGGATGGGTTCATACACCCCGGTGCCATCACCCACCGAAGCTGAGGCCAGCATTCCCATGGACCCGGCAATTTGAGAGGCTTCATCGGTAAGGATATCGCCAAATAAGTTCGCTGTAACCACCACGTCAAAACGACGGGGGGCTTTTATTAACAACATGGCTGTTGCATCCACAAATTGATGTTCCACTGAAACGTCGGGATACTCCTGAGCTACCTTTTGTATTACTTCGCGCCACAACCGTGAAGTTTCAAGAACATTTGCTTTATCAACCGAACACAATCTCTTTTTTCTGGTTCTGGCTGCTTCAAAAGCCTTGCGGGCAATGCGTTCTACCTCGTAGCGGCTATATTCAGCCATGTCAAAAGCGGTATCTCCATTGTTCTTTCTCCCTTTTTCACCAAAGTAAATATCGCCGGTGAGTTCTCTGAAAAACATGATGTCAGATCCTTTCAAAATTTCTGGTTTGATACTGGAAGCGCCTAACAACTCATCAAACAGTTTAATCGGCCGAATGTTGGCATACAGGCCGAGCTCTTTTCTCATCTTCAACAGCCCCTGTTCAGGCCTAACTTTTGCAGAAGGGTCATTATCGTATTTGGGATGACCAACAGCCCCAAACAATACCGCGTCAGATGCTTTCATTTTTTGCAATGATTCCTCAGGCAATGGGTTTCCTGTAGCTTCAATTGCTACATGACCAATCAATGCCTCATCATAAGTGAACGTATGACCAAATCTTTCGGCGATCTTATCCAACACCTTTTTGCCTACAGCTGTTACTTCCTGTCCTATTCCATCTCCCGGAACAACTAAAATGTTTTTATTCATATTGTAAATTGATTTTTTGTTTATTTCGAACCTTCCTTTTATTGACCATATCCTTCTTTCTTAGAAGTCTCGTTTTATCTTCCGTTGAGAAATTCCTATTCCCACGATTACCCTATGCACCGAACCGGAAAATTCAGTAAAATTATTTTTTAAAGGGGTCAATATATAATCATAGCCAATCCGGACAGAAGGGATGGCAGAAGCTATATATTGATGAAAAAAACCGTCAACAACCTGCTTCCCCGAACCCAGTTTAATGTCTGTTACAAACCCAACTTTTCCAGCAATATGGGTTTTGATACCTCCACCTTTATAATCTGGTTCCTTATTAGCATTGGTGTTCGGATCTAATCCAAAAACACCTATTCCAGCAAGAGGGGCGAGAAAGAAAGTTTTATTATTAACCATTTGTCTTCCAACTGCTACATCAACATATCCACCAGTGGCTTTCGAACCTTTGGGCCACAAACCATCTCTAACCGGCATCTCTCTTTTTGTTTTACAAAATCCAAAAGTCAGATTGAGCTGGTACAACCACTTGCTTCTTAATCCTTCAAAAGACAAGCCTGCCAGAGTGGGGTTCTTATAATAATCCGTCAGATTACCTCCAAACAAAATTTTTCCTGAGAAGAAATAAAACGCATATCCATCATCGGAAACCAGGTACTTAATCCGTATGTACTTTTTTACAAAACCGTTATACTCACTATTGGGATATTCGGTCAAAAAATGATCCGCAAGACGATTTAGCAATTCCTGGTTATTCTTTTGATCAGCCCCGTCAGAAAGAAGATATTCCACATGCATTCTCAAAAGCTCCTTTTCCTCTTCAGAAAGTGTTGACAAGGCTATGCCCTGGAGAATCTTCTTTTTTTCAGTATTTGATTTTTCAAACAATTTTGCCGTTAGGTAATCTCTCTGGGGAGGTATTTTAATTTGCCTATTCTGCACCTCTTTTTCGGCATCCAACTGTCTGACAGAAGCCAGTACCGGCATATAATCTTCAAGCCAATAAGACAACAACCAGAACTCTACAGGATATAAGGCCGTATAATCGTTATCCTCCAAGGTTATAAGCCGGTCCATTTCCAGGATAATACCTAACCGGTCGCTTTCAAGAAATTTATCCAATAACACCCTTCTTGATTTGGAAATCTCTTCGGATCTGGTGGAGCCGGGATCAAGAATATCTGTATCATTCTGGCCGTAACCACTCATGAGCGTGATCAGGCACAAAAAAAACAATATAGATATTTTTCTTTTCATCAAAATCTCCAAAGGGATTTAAATCACATTCAGCATCTTTTGGGTTGCTTTTATTGCCGAAACCGTCTGGTCGCTATCCAGCCCTCTGGTCTTAAACTCTTTTTCATTATATCTCCAGGAAATCACGGTTTCACAGAGGGCATCACTCCTACCACCCGGTGGTATTCTTACAGAATAATCAGTAAGCAGGGGCAATTCTGCCTTCCGTTTTTTATATACTTTTTTCAGGGCATTCATAAAGGCATCATACTGTCCATCTCCAAGCGCATGCTCTTCATAAGGCTCTCCGTCTACTGTCATCCTAATGGTTACAGAAGGGTGCATACTCTTGGAATGAGTTAAAACATAGTCTTCAATCTTCACCCTGTCTTCTTTTGTATTATCCAGAATATCGGAGATAATATAAGGCAGATCGGCAAGCGTTACCACTTCTTTTCTGTCGCCCAGTTCAATAATCCGCTGAGTGATTTTCTTTAAGTCCTCGTCGGAAAGATGAATTCCTAACTGATGCAAATTATTTTCAATATTGGCTTTGCCACTGGTTTTCCCCAAGGCGTATTTCCGTTGTCTGCCAAAACGCTCGGGCATCAATTCGCTGAAATACAGTTTATTCTTCTTATCGCCATCAGCATGAATACCTGCAGTTTGCGTAAACACATTTTCACCCACAACAGGGATATTTGCCGCTACCCGAAAGCCAGAAAATGCTTCCACCAGCTTACTTACTTTGTACAGTGATTTTTCCACGATAGAAGTCTTCACTTCAGGGATAAAGTCGTTCAATACCGCAACAGTACTTGCAAGTGGGGCATTACCTGCTCTTTCTCCCATACCATTAACGGTAAGATGTATGCCATGAATTCCCGCCTTTACCGCTTCCAGAACATTTGCCGTTCCAAGGTCATAATCATTATGTCCGTGAAAATCGAAATGTAAATGGGGATACTGCTGCGTGATGAAGGAAATAAATTGAAATACTTCTGAAGGCGCTAATATACCCAGCGTATCAGGGAGCATAATCCTTTTTACAGGCTGAGAAGAGAGAAAGTCCAAATATTGAAAAACATAATCTTGTGAATGCCGCATTCCATTACTCCAATCCTCCAAATATACATTTACCTCTATCTTCTTTCTTTTGGCAAGAGCAATCACTTTTGCTATATCAGTAAAATGTTGTTCTGGTTTTTTTTTCAACTGATGCGTCAAATGGTTCAGAGACCCCTTGGTCAGCAGATTCATTACTCTAGCGCCCGTTTTTTGCATCCAATCCACCGATACCGTGCCATCAACAAAGGTAAGCACCTCTACCCTGTTTAAAAATCCATTTGCCTTAGCCCATCGGGTTATTTTCTTTACAGCCTCAAACTCCCCTTCTGAAACCCTTGCCGATGCGATCTCTATACGGTCAACTCTAACCTCAGTAAGCAACAACTGGGCGATTGTAAGTTTCTCAGAAGCAGAAAATGAAACACCGCTTGTTTGTTCTCCATCCCGAAGGGTGGTATCTAATATTTCAATATGACGTTGCACTGCTAACATTCATTAATAATTTACCGGTACACACTTTTTCCTGCAAAAGATTTAATTTCTTCCTTCATAGCCTGCAAATAATCAATATCGTCATACCCATTCATCAAATTATTTTTCTTATACCCGTTAATATCAAAGGTTTCCTTTTCTCCGGTAGAAACTATGAGGATGGTCTGGTCGGCGAGATTAACTTCAAGTTCGCTATTGGGATCCTCCCCAATGACTTTAAATATTTTACTCAGAAAAGTTTCACTTACCTGTACCGGTAATATCCCCACATTAATAGCATTGTTCTTAAATATATCAGCAAAAAAACTGGACACCACACACCGAAAGCCATAATCGTAAATAGCCCAGGCGGCATGCTCGCGACTGCTACCACTGCCAAAATTTCTTCCACCCACTAATATTTTACCCGAATACAGAGGATTGTTTAAAACAAAGTCCTTCTTTGGCGTATTATCGCTATTATAGCGCCAATCGCGAAACAGATTGTCGCCAAAACCCTTTCTTTGTGTAGCTTTTAAAAACCGGGCAGGTATAATCTGATCCGTATCTACATTTTCAATAGGCATCGGAACAGCGGTACTTTTGAGGATGGTGAATGTATCGTATGACATGGAAAGATTTGAAATTTAAGATTTGAGATTTAAGGTTTGAGATTGAGGATTCCTTAATTCATAAGTTCCCTGGGATCGGTTACTACCCCGGTAATAGCAGCCGCGGCAGCTACTAACGGACTGGCGAGCATGGTTCTTGAACCGGGACCCTGCCTGCCTTCGAAGTTGCGATTACTGGTACTTACTGCATATTTTCCAGCGGGGATTTTATCATCGTTCATAGCAAGGCAAGCGGAGCAACCGGGTTGACGCAACTGAAAGCCGGCATCCAGCAATATATCTAAAATGCCCTCTTCTTTGATTTGCTGTTCTACAATATGAGATCCAGGGACAATCCAGGCCGTAATATTATCCGCTTTCTTTTTATCTTTTATTAAAGAAGCAAAAACACGAAAATCTTCTATTCTTCCATTAGTGCAGCTACCAATAAAAACATAGTCCACTTTCTTGCCCAGCATGGGTTCATTTTCATGGAATCCCATATAGTTTAATGCCTTCTCAAAACTTGCTTTACTCCCATCCATCTCATTCGCTGAAGGTATCCTTTGAGTTATCCCAATACCCATTCCGGGATTGGTTCCATAGGTAATCATGGGCTCAATATTGGCGCCATCAAAATGATATTCTTTATCAAACACCGCATTATCATCTGTCCTTAATGTTTTCCAGTACATCAAAGAATTATCCCACGCTTCTCCTTTCGGCGCTTTTTCTCTTCCTTTTATGTAGGAAAAAGTTGTTTCATCCGGAGCAATCATACCGCCGCGTGCTCCCATCTCTATACTCATATTGCATACCGTCATGCGTCCCTCCATACTCATATTTTCAAATACCTCTCCGGCATATTCCACAAAATAACCAGTAGCGCCTGCTGCAGTAAGTTTTGAAATAATATAAAGAATGACATCTTTTGGAGTTATTCCCCTGCCCAGTTTGCCGTCAACACTGATCCTCATTTTCTTTGGCTTGGGCTGCATAATAGTTTGTGAAGACAACACCATTTCCACTTCAGAGGTGCCAATCCCAAATGCAATACAGCCAAAAGCGCCATGGGTGGAAGTATGGGAATCTCCGCAAACAATTGTCATGCCCGGCAGCGTAATACCATTTTCAGGCCCTACTACATGAACAATTCCATTTTTAGGATTACCCAGTCCCCAGTGGGATATGCCATATTTGCCGGTATTGGATTCCAAAGCCTTTAATTGATTGGCTGAAAGCGGGTCCTGTACAGGCAAGTGCTGATTCAAAGTAGGTGTATTATGATCGGCAGTGGCAAATGTTTTTTCCGGAAACATCACCTTAAGTCCTCTTTTCTCCATACTCAAAAAAGCTACCGGACTGGTTACTTCATGAATAAAATGGCGGTCAATAAAAAGAACATCCGGGCCATCCTCTATTTTTCTAATTACATGTGCATCCCAAACCTTATCAAACAATGTTGTGGAAATATTGCTCATTTCTTTTATTTTTTAAAAGGAAAGCGCAAATTTCTTAAATTATCAGCAGATAATAAGGAATTAGTTGATTTAATTCTGTGGATAACATTAGTCGCCCGATAAAAGCATGGAATACAAGCAAAAAAACACCGTTCGGATGGTTTCGATTGTTCGCTTGCCATGCTTTTCAGACCTCTATCCCCAAGCTTGATTTTACAGATTGATCCTTTTCATCCTGGGCGCTAAAAAGTGCATCACCACCCATGCAGCAAGATAAGCTATGGCGCAAATAGTGAACATGATATAATAACCTGTTTCAATATTACCCAAAGCTTTATAATGATCAAAAAGTTTGCCGGCAAGGAAGGCTATGAGCATCCCGCCAAGCGCGCCTGCCATGCCGCCGATACCCGTAACAGAAGCAACCGCTTTCTTGGGAAACATGTCGGACACTGTAGTAAAAATATTAGCCGACCAGGCCTGGTGAGCGGATGCTGCAATTCCTATAATCATAACCGCTAAGTACATATCTATCTGCCCCAGAACCTGAGCAAAGAAAACAGGAAGTACAAAAAGCGCATAAATGAACATAGAGAGTTTACGCGCTCTGAATACCGGCATGTTTTTTCTAATCAGATAAAGGGGAAGCCAACCACCAAAAACACTGCCTACACTCGACATGGTGAATACCAACGCCACAGGAGCCGCAATTTGTGTACCGACTAAGCCATATTGGGCCTGTAAAAACGCAGGCAACCAGAAAAGATAAAACCACCAGATAGGGTCTGTCATAAACTTTCCCAAAATAAAAGCCCAGGCTTGTCTGTATTTTAAAAGTTTGAGCCAGGGTACCCGCTCAGTCTTGACAGCATGGTTTCCTTCAACAGCTTTGGTATCTGATTCCTTTTCATCCAGATCACTGTGTATATAGTCAAACTCAGCCTTTGAAAGTCGCTTTTGCTTTGCCGGAACTTCGTAGTAGATAAACCAGAAAATCAACCATAAAAAACCAACTGCGCCGGTAATAACAAAGGCTTCCTGCCAGCCCCATTTTGCCGCAATAAATGGTACAGTAAGGGGTGCCAGAATTGCGCCGATGTTGGTACCCGAATTAAAAATCCCTGTGGCAAATGCACGCTCCTTTTTGGGAAACCATTCCGCTGTAGTTTTAATTGCAGCCGGAAAGTTGCCTGCCTCACTCAGTCCCAGCAATGAGCGGGCTACCACAAACCCAAAGGTTGATCTTACTAAAGCATGACCAATAGAAGCGAGGCTCCACAATATTAATGACAAAGCATAACCAATCTTGGTTCCTAATTTGTCCACTAACCGCCCTGCCAGCAACATGCCTATCGCGTAGGATAACTGAAAAGCAATAACGATATCTGCATAATCGGATTCTGTCCAGTTAAAGGCTACTTCCAGATCAGGCTTCAAGAGACTTATCACTGCCCTATCAAGATAATTGATAGTAGTGGCAAAGAAGATCAGTGCACAGATCGTCCAGCGATATTTTCCAATCTTTTCATTCAGATTTGCAGTTGTTCCGATACCCGGCGTAGTCTCTTTTGATGCTGACATGAATTACATTTTAATAGAAAAATTTTTGTTACTGATACGAGATAAAATTGAATCCGGTTTCAACACCCTATTCTTAGCCACCATTTAACACCAGATTCATCCTTCAGTGTCCAAAGTATTTATTATATATGGCATATCCAAGAAATGAACTAAAGTTTTTTTGGTTGTCTATTATTCTTTCCCACTTGTTCGCTGCTGTCATCTTCAGGCTATCGTCCCATCCATCCGCCATCTACGGTTAATATTTCACCATGTACATAATCCGATGCCGGCGAAGCGAGAAAAACCACCGGACCGCAAAAATCTTCGGGCACACCCCATCTGCCAGCAGGTATGCGTTCAAGGATAGTCCAATTCCTCTGCTCGTCATTTCTAAGCGCTTCAGTATTCTTTGTAGCAATATATCCGGGAGCTATACCATTTACATTCACTCCTTTTGAAGCCCATTCATTAGCCAATGCCTTAACTAATCCTGCCACAGCGCTTTTGCTGGCGGTATAACCGGGCACGTTGATACCGCCCTGGAAAGATAGCAGGGAACATGTGAAGATAATTTTCCCTGATTGTCGTTTCAGCATCTTTTTACCTAACTCACGCGCAAGAATAAACGAGGCATTCAGATTAATATCCAGCACTTTATCCCAGGCATTATCCGAATGTTCTGCTGCCGGTGTACGCAGGATAGTGCCTGCATTGTTGACCAGGATATCTATCTGCGGATGCGCCTCGTTTACCTCCTCAATAAAGCGATATAAAGAACTTCTGTTACCTACATCAACAGAATAAGTCGAAAACTGCCTACCTGCATTTTTAACCGCCACTTCGGCGGCACTTCCCGGCTCAAGCGTGCCGGAGACGCCAATGATGTCAGCACCTGCTTCCGCCAGCGCAATAGCCATAGCTTCTCCTATACCCCGGGAACACCCGGTAACCAAAGCTGTTTTTCCGGAAAGATCAAAACGTTTATTGATTGTCATTATGAATGAAAGTTATGTTAAAAATGGTGCAATAGACATTTGCCGAACGTAAATATTTTAACATACCTGATTAAGTGGGAAGTACAGCACCCACTATGCTAAACGGCTACGTTTTAATGCAGGCTGCTGAAAAAAGAAAGTTTGATCCCCAAAAGGACTATTTGTGGCCATTGCCCTCTGCCCAAATCGGATTAAGCAATAATACTTTAACTCAAAATCCTAATTGGTAACAAGAACGGGATTATAAAAAGGGGAGCCTTCTGACTCCCTTTTTTCTTTTCTTTATCTCTACGTCATGAATAAGCAATTCTTTATTATCCAGCCCTCCTCAAAAACTTTACACTTCTCTCCGATCATTTTCTATCCACCATTTTATAATACCGCACATAATCAAATATAGCTGCCGATGGGAGCTGCTCCTCATCTACTGCTTCGGTTTTACCCAAAAAAGAAGCGATGCTGGTTAACCAGATATGCGTGGGGTCATGCGGAAGACCGGAAGCGTCAACCGATTGCACCAATTGCCCGTCAAAATAGTAATTCACTTTATCCCGCCGCACTTCACAACTCCAGATATGAAAATCGGCCGAGAGATCAGGCGTAGAAATCATTTTATGTCCAAAGTGTTTGTCTGCTTTCCAATCGTGAAAAGCCACGTCATAAGAAGTTTTATTCTTCGAATCGTTTTCACAGATATCATATTCCATCGCCGCCTTTGAGGTACCCGTGCCGCCGGAGCCATCATGAAACATGAGCCAGAAAGAAGTATGCCATCCTGCTCCGGGTTGTACTTTGAATCGCGCTTCATAATACCCGTATCCAAAAGCTTTCCTGGAAATAACCCCCGAACCGGTGTATTCTTTGTCACCGGATTTTTCTTTTTTGATCTTCAGGTAAAGGTTCCCGTCAGCCACTGTAACATTTTCCGGAACCTGGGTACTCCAATGTTTACTGTCTGTACGGAAATTCCATTTCTTTTTATCAAGACGTTTGCTATTAAACTCATCATGGAAAGCGAGCCGGTATTCCATCCCATCGGGTGAAATATATTCTTTTTTTTGCGCGAAGCCCAACGACGAAAAGGAGATCATCAGGGAAAATAAAAATAAGTCCTTCATAAAATATTTTTTTGAAAATAGAAATTAATATCATCAAAACTTTATCTGGTCAAGTATTCATTTCGCCCACAATTATCCCATTTGCCCCGCTGTCCGATCTTCACGTCAACCGCTAATTCACTTTATAATGGTGTCCGGGGATCAATTCAAACTCATAAAAAGGATTATGTTTTTACGAAAGAAAGAGCTGATAAAAAGTTGGTTCATGATCTATTCCAAAGTTTTCAAATAATCCATTATAGAATAAGCGATGGCTTTTCCGAATGCACGGGCGTTATCTTTGGATACCGCTACACCCGAAACATTGGAGTAAGGAAATTCCAGCGTGGTAGACAACGCGATTCCGGGAATGGAAGCGCCCCAATCCGAAAAGGACCTGCCCTGGGTATAATTCTTATTCGTATTCCACGCAGTGCCGTAAGGCAAAAAATTTGTCTTTAGCAGTTTTAATTCCCCGGTACAGTTTTTTTCTACCAATTCGGATAAAAGCCGCTCTTGCTGCTCATTGATTTTATTACTCCCCCCCAACAAAATAGGCATACTCGTCGGTTTTTCCTTTGATGTATGGGCAATGCAAATCCAATGTGATCTTAAGTTTATCCTCCGACCAGTCCGGAATTTTAGCTTTTATCGCTTTCACCGAAGGATAAATAGAATGATCGCCATAATCCCGGTTATGATCCCTCGGCTTCCTGTTTTTCCCCTGGTCTCCATCTTCCACGCCGTCTTTATCCACAAAAGGAATAAAGCAAAATTCAATATAATCTCTCAGGTATTGTAATCCCGTCTCATTTAAAATACTGCTTATGATCCCCTCCAGCACATAATCAGCCATCATTTCACAGGCGTGATTCCTGGCAACAATCAAAACTTTATACTTAGCAGCCTGTTGGGGAAAGAAATGAATCTGCTCTACCGCCCTACCCTTTCTTGTGAAACAAAGCGTATCTAATTTCAACAAATTCGCAGATTTCTGATTTTTCAGAAATTCCCAAAGATCTTTCTGGGTATAGGGAAAGGCCATACTAAAATAGGCAGCCGTATCCGTTTGTGAGAAAGGAAACGTAAACCCGTCTTCGGTATATGATTTTTCCCCGTACCATTTCCAGGTGTTATCATCATTGATACTATAGGCCGGACCGAACCGGGCAATGACCGGTTTTGCGGAAAACTGAAAGTGCACGGTCCGACCGGCAATCCCGGTTATCCTGAAATACCAGTAAAACCAATGACCCTGGGTATCTCTTAAATCGGGTCTCAGCCATACGGTATCATTCTGAATTTTCTCTACTATTATATTTCCCCCCGGAAAGTTTGTCTGAATCTGTATCGGCTCCTTCTGTGCAAACACCCCTTCCGTATTCAATACGATGAATCCTATGACGATTAATAATTTTTTCATGTTTCTGTTTATTGAAATTATAATTTTATTTTATAATAATTATTACACAATAATCATATTAAATATTAATATACTTGTATTATAATAATCGTTATGACGGATATAATTGACAAGTATAAAATACTGCTTGGCTCTGTTCCTAAGCTGATTGAAATATCTGGTTACAAGAATGAATACATCGCTCAGAAAGTGAAAATGACGCCTACTCACTTCTCTGCAAAAATCAAAGGGTAACCGGACAATTGATGAAGTGGAAAAAATAATTAAAACCATTTCTAACGAAGACGTGAAGGATTACCTTGATGACCTGGTATTCGGGAAATGCTTCCCAGGCAAAAACATTGATGCAAGGCAGTTCGAAAAAAGAATGGGATGGAAATAATACTTGAAGTACGCTTTGTTGATGAACTGCTTTTCTGCCCTAAAGCGTTTCAAGATGATTTCCGTAAAATATACCAGCAACTTAAAATAGTTGATAACTATCTGGAGATACGAAGCGTCAGGAAATATAAAATCGGCAGATCCAAAATTTATCTCCGGAAAAGCAGGATAGCTTTAAGGGTTAAAGACAATTATGCCCATATCGGCATGTTTTTGTATAATGAGTTTTATACGCCGGAATAGATACCTCTTATTTGCAATGGTAAGTAAATCTGTCATAAAAGAACCGATACTGGATATATTCGATGCAATTGCCAGAAATTTATATGAGATAGGTTGCGCCTTCCAGGGCCAAATCAGTAAGAGGGAAAATTTCTCTTGCTTCTTCTTCAAATTTATCCAACACTTCGTATCTGCTGCTAAAATGCCCAATGATCAGCCGCTGAGCATGAGCCTTTAAGGCAATCGCTGCTGCCTGCCGACTGGTGGAATGCATCCGCTTTGCCGCCTTCTCCCGCTGATCGTCCAGGTAAGTGGTTTCGTGATACATTAAGGTTACATTCCTGCACTTATCGGCAATGGTTTCATCATAAATGGTATCTGCACAAAAAGCATAACTGTTGGAGGGCTCCGGAGGAAATGTGAGCCAATCATTCTTAATCCGTTCTCCGTCTTCAGTAATATAATCCTCCCCAAGTTTTAGTTGTTGATAAAATGAAGCCGGGATGGAGAATTGATCCAATTTCTTCCGGTTCAGTTTCAACGGTTTTTCTTTTTCCTGAAAGAGAAACCCCCAGCAGGGGACACCATGATTAACGGCAAAACAGCTAATGGCGATCTTCTTATCTTCAAATAACAGACCTTCCCTTTCAAGAGGTACAAAATGCAGTGGGTAAGGCAAAATGGAATTGGCGGAACCAAATTGTATTTCAATGATATCTTTTAGGAGGGGAGGTGAAAATATCCACATATCTTCTGTACGGCCGTTTAATCCCAGCCCAGCCAGCAATCCTGGTAATCCAAAATAATGGTCGCCATGCAAATGTGAAATAAAAATATAATTGATGCGATGTCTCCTGATTTTATAAGCATTCATCTGCATCTGCGTACCCTCACCACAATCCACCAAAAAAAGATGCTCATCATAGTGTACAACCTGCGATGTAGGATGCCTGTTGTACATAGGAAGCGCTGAATTATTACCTAAGATTGTTACTGCAAACACAACGTACATTTGAAGAGTGAAAAATTACGGCAATTTCGTTAATTGTTGAAATCAAAGAGTGTTGCCGTAAAAATCCCATGCTCTCTTTTTTTCAAAATTACATCCCAATTACCGGTGTATCGTAACAGCCGGGGTACAAGATATCCGTTAGCCCGCGTCATTTCAACCTGCATCGCCACATCAAAATCATAAATTCCGGCTTTATAACTCATCGTATAATTTCTGGCTAACACCTCCATCGTATTAGCAGAAAACCAGGTTGTCATCTCATCAATCACCACACGATCTTTTTTAACGCCGCTTAGTTCTGCTTTGGCTTTTACAGCAAACACGTAACACCATTCACCAAGATGATCTTCCATATCAATAGTATAATCATATAAGGGAGCCATTCTTTTGTCAAAAACGGCAGTCTTGTTACCTATAAACGGAAGCCCTGGAATGGCCTTCCCCGGATTAAAGAACAGCATTTTCAATTGCTCCTTGTGTTTGGACATACCAGATTTACCTTTTACGTGCAACTCCGTATCCTTTACTATATTGGTCTCCCCACAAATCGTATCCCTTGCAAAGAAAAGTGACGCATATAATCCGGGTGTGTAATAGTTATATTCTCCTTTTCTATTCATCATATCTCCGGTAACCTCTTCCTTCAAAACATGGGTAAACCGACAACCTTTTTCCGCCCATTGATGCGTTTCACTAAACAAGGATGCTTTTACTTTTCCTTTTTTATCCAACATCCGAATGTCATTCAGAGAAGAGAATTCCAAAATCCGCAGATTGCGAAAGGCCTTATAAAAAGTAGTATCTTCTTCTACTCTTTTTATAAAAGAAGGCACATCAATTCTGTTCCGTATTATAATTTCTGAAAGGGTGATTATCTTTTGATCTATTTGTATCGTATCCTTCAACTGGGCAAACAGCCCATCCGATAGCAGAAGCAATAAAGGCAGAAGAAACCTGATTTCGGGCATCTATCTGGCAAAAGCCATTTTGTAATCAACACTAACTTTCCCCTTAGCAATATCGTCTAATTTTCCTTTCATCAGTCTGCGCTTAAAGGGCGTGAGGTAATCAATGAATAATTTGCCTTCTATATGGTCATATTCATGCAGAATCACCCTGGCAGTAATGCCGTTAAAGGTGGTGGTATGAAGCTGAAACTGTTCATCTCTGTATTCAATGGTCACTTCCTCATTGCGCAGAATGTCCTCCCGGATTTTTGGAATACTGAGACATCCCTCATTATACGCCCATTCTTTCCCATCCATTTCTTTAATATGTGCATTAATAAAAAGTTGTTTCACCCCCGGGCTATCCTGATATTCCTTTTGCTCTTCTTCTTCCATGCCGGCAAAAATCTGCGTGCTGTCTATCACAAAAAGACGAATATCACGGTTAACCTGAGGAGCTGCAAGTCCAACCCCGTTAGAGGCGTACATAGTTTCCCACATGTCGGTTATCAGTTTCTCAAGACCCGGATATCCGGGTTTTATCTCCTTGCATACTTTTCTGAGAACCGGAGCGCCATAGGCCATTATCGGTAAAATCATGGGCAATCCTATTTTAATTAAAGCATTGTAATGCTGCAAAATTAATTCATTTTTTGCAGATATGAAGACTGGTCAATGGTTTGAGGTGCATCCCATATTTTCGCAGGCGGGTGAAGACCCGCCTGTAGAACCCACTTCCGGTCGGTGTCCCACCGACCGGAATACCGAAGATGGAGCGAAAATCCGGGATACATTCATGGTTTGGGTCAGCGCGTCATTTAACAGAAAACTTATATACGGTTACCTGGTGATAATTTTCTCCGGGGCGTAAAATAGTACTTGGAAACGCAGGTTGATTAGGCGAATCGGGATAGTGCTGGGTTTCCAGACACACTGCGCCATATTTTCCATATTTCAGATTATTATGCGTATACAGCAGTTTGTCACTTAAATAGTTTGCCGTATATAGTTGAACCCCCGGCTGCGTGGTAGCGGTTTCCATCAATCTGCCGCTGGCGGCATGATATAAAATACTGAAGGGTCTCAGGGTACCACTCGTATTACCCAACACAAAATTGTTGTCGTACCCATTACCGGTTTGAGCAATATCCTGCCCTATTTTTTTTGATGAATTAAAATCATAGGGTGTGCCTTTTACCGGAGCCATATCACCTGTGGGAATTACCTTATTATTGGTGAGGGTATAGTACATTGCCTGAAGCGTCAGATCGTGGTACAGGATAGTGGTTTCAGCGCCTGCCGATAAATTGAAGTACGAATGATTCGTAAGATTAACCGGTGTGGGCGCATCTGTTTGCGCCGAATAGGTAATAATTAACTCATTCTCTTCTGTTAGCGTATAAACCACCGTAACGTCCAGATTACCAGGAAATCCTTCTTCCCCATCCGGACTTAGGTAGCTAAGTCTAAGCGCATTTTCAGAGCTAAGGAAAACGGCATTCCATACCTTTTTATTAAAACCATTAATACCACCATGAAGGGTATTGCCGTTCTCATTTGCGGGCAACTGATAGGTCTTTCCATCCAATACAAATTGTGCATTAGCGATCCGATTGGCATACCGCCCCACCAGGCATCCGAAAAGCGGGTTTCCTTTCTGCAGGTAGCCGTCCAAAACATCAAAACCAAGTACCACATTACCCGGATTACCATTGCGATCAGGGGTTATTACATCGGTAATTGTGCCTCCGTAATTCAATATCTTCACGGTCATCCCATTTTTATTCGATAGGGTATATTGCCACACTTCCTTTCCCTCCACTACCCCCCATTTCTCCTTCTGTTCTGTTATCATGATGTATTTTTTCAATCAACGGTGAAGGTAGGCACTTCGCCTGAAAAATCCTCTGATAGAAAAATCAAAAATTGAATTTGTTCTTATCGTGAAAAACATTAATCTTTATCCAGTCAAACAACATAAATATCTTCTATTAATGGTTCGCGTTCCTTTAACAAAACCGTTTCTCCCCCAACTATTTAAACGATTGAGTTTGTTATGAAAAATTTTCTCTCCATCAATGACTACCTGGTCTTTGTAGTATATTTTCTTATTGTAGCAATATATGGCTACTGGATTTATCGCCGAAAGAAAAAAGCAAGCACTGATACCAAAGATTTTTTCTTGGCAGAAGGATCCCTGACCTGGTGGGCTATTGGCGCTTCGTTGATCGCATCTAATATTTCTGCTGAGCAATTTATCGGCATGAGTGGTGACGGATTTACCATGGGGCTGGCTATCTCCACCTACGAATGGATGGCAGCCGCTACCCTCCTGGTAGTAGCCGTTTTATTCATGCCGGTATATTTAAAAAATAAGATATATACCATGCCACAGTTCCTCAATCAGCGATACAACAGCACTGTGGCAACAATAATGGCTGTATTCTGGTTATTACTTTATGTTATTGTAAATCTAACTTCTATTCTGTTTCTTGGCGCATTAGCCATCAGCAGCATCTCGGGCATTAATTTTACGTTGTGTATGTTATTTCTGGCGGTTTTCGCCATAATAATTACCCTGGGTGGAATGAAAGTTATTGGTTATACTGATGTAGTGCAGGTTTTCTTTTTGATCTTAGGGGGATTGGTTACCACCTATCTGGCTTTAAACCTCGTAGCCGATCATTTCGGCTCCGACGGAGGCGTAATTGCCGGATTTAAATTACTTACTGAAAATGCCAACGACCACTTTCACATGATTTTTAGCAAAGACAATCCAAATTACTTAAGTTTACCCGGACTGTCTGTACTCATCGGTGGAATGTGGATCGTTAACCTTAACTATTGGGGTTGTAATCAATACATCACCCAACGGGCGTTGGGTGCAGATTTAAAAACAGCAAGGAACGGACTGCTGTTTGCAGCCTTTTTAAAACTCCTGATGCCTGTTATCGTTGTACTGCCAGGTATTGCCGCCTTCGTATTATATCAAAACGGTTATTTCCAGCAGGAAATGCTGGTTAACAATGAACTGCAGCCAGATAAAGCTTACCCGGTATTGCTCAATCTGCTGCCTTCGGGCTTAAAAGGATTGGCTTTTGCTGCACTAACTGCCGCCGTAGTGGCTTCCCTGGCAGGGAAAGCAAACAGCATTTCAACCATTTATACGCTGGACATTTATAAAAAGAAAATCAAACCTGAAGCCAGCGAAAAGAAATTAGTGAATGTTGGCCGCTGGGCGGTGATTCTGTCCATGACAATAGCTATCATTATTGCGCCATTCATGGGCATTGACAAAAAAGGCGGATTTGAATATATTCAGGAATATACGGGCTTCGTTTCTCCCGGGATATTTGCGATGTTTATTCTGGGGTTCTTCTGGAAAAAAACCACCTCAAATGCAGCGCTATTTGCTACAATCGGTGGTTTTCTGATGTCCATTATTTTTAAAATTCTACCACAATTTGTGAATCTGCAATGGCTGAGTCCGTTTGGATTTTCAAAAGCAGTTGCACAATCCGATGGCAGTACGGTGTATGAAATTGCCTTTATAGACCGGATGTTTTTTGTATTCACTATAGCAATTATCGGAATGTACATCATCAGTATTTATGAAAACAGAAAAGGAGTAAAGCCCAATGGTTTGGAAATTGACCGTTCCATGTTTAAAACCGCTCCGGGCTTTACGATAGGAGCGCTTATCGTTATTGGTGTATTAGTAGCATTATATACATTGTTCTGGTAAAAAGAATTGACATTTGTGGAATATTCAAATCCCGGACTTCAGGATATTTTTTGTTTTGCCTAACAATCAAAAAATTAATCCCTGCTGAAGTAGGATCAAACAGGGATTCTTCCCGACTTTGAAGCAAGCAGGGCAAAGTCTTTTCTTAGATATTGAAACTTTCCAAGGGTAACTCAGGGGGTGAGTCAATTCATCAACATTCTAAACGGTTGATCTGGTCATTCATGTCTTCCGAAATACTATATACCCTTTCTGGAATAAATGACGTTATGAGAAAATTAAAGGTTGCGTACACAACTTTTTTTGTAAAAACACCTTAAAGCCGGCTGCCTTTTTTCAACTGTCAACTTTAGAATAACCCAAAGCAAAGGATTCACCATTTTTAAATTGGCACAGTACTTGCCTTATTCATCACGAGCTCAATAGTATCAACCTGGAATTGAGAAAGCACCTTTATTTTTAAATTGTTAACTTAAAATTCCAGAACATGAAAAAAGGAAAATTATTCCTTGTTGCAATGGCAGTATCTGCCGCAGGTTTATTCGCTTTCACCAAAATGGATTCAGGTATTGTAAAAGGCACCGTTTCTCCTGCTGAAGCAGGGGTTAAGGCTTGGGCTATCTCAGCAAGCGATACGCTGAAAACAGACATTAAAGACGGAGCTTTTTCATTTGACGCGCAAGCCGGCACCTATCAGGTAATCATAGAAGCCGCAGAGCCATACAAAAATGCCTCCAAAGAAGGTGTTGAGGTAAAGGACGGAGAAACTACGGATCTTGGGGAAATAACCTTGCAACAGTAATCGCCTCATCCGAATATTGATGACACAGAGGCTAACCATAAAAGCTGGCGTATTGTAATGCCAGCTTTTTATTTCTTCAGCTTCTTTGAAAGCAGATACTGAATCCTAATTTTTCTTTAATTGCCTGCAACGTCTTTTGAAGACCGGGTTTCGGTATTATGAATAAATACATCCCGTACGGGAAATGGAATATTGATTCCAACTTCCTTATATCGTTTGAATAATTTTTTCATCAGTTCGTGTTTAACAAGGAACTGCCCACCAAAAGTTTTTGTTTTAAGAAAGGCTTTCAGGTTTATGCTGCTATCGTCAAATTTCTGGAAACGAATGAAAGGTTCAAATTCCCGTACACAATCCGGATAAAGTTGCTGAACTTCTTTTAGCACTTCAATTGTTACCTGTTCCACATTTTCCAAATCACTGTTGTAATCCACTCCTACATCAATATTAAATACCACCTCTTTGTTAGGGTGAAAATAATTAGATACAATAACCCCTGCAAGTTTTGAATTTGGGATAATTATCGTATTGTTATCCGCAGTATTTAAGGTGGTATAGCGCCAATTTACATCATCTACGAAACCTTCCTGACCTGATTCTAATTTAATATAATCGCCGGCATTAATCTTGCGGGTAGAGACCACCTGAATACCTGCAAACAGATTGGACAGGGTGTCCTGCAAAGCCAGCGCTACGGCAAGACCACCTACTCCTAATGCCGTAAGTATCGGTGTTATGGAAATTCCCAAAGACTGAAGAATCACCAGAATACCTAAACTATATACAATTACCTTGATAATATTACCTATTATAGAGGATGATGGAGACTCTTTATCATCCTGTACATTGTGCACTTTAGTGAGTCCGGAAAGTACATTGGCCACAATCCAGGTGATAGAAAACACATAAAAAATCATCAACCCATTTTCCATCCAGTGATGAAATTTCTGATCCAGCTTTATTCTTTTCCATCCCAAAAAAATACCCAAAGCAACTAACCAGGGGATTGTCCATTTACTCAGGTTATCCAGGATAAGGTCATCTCCTTTCCAATTGGTGCGGGAAACTATTTTCCTGAAAAGAGGGGAAATCAATTTCTTTACCAGAAAACCCACCAGTAAACCACCTGCAATAAAAATAGAAAAATATAGAAGATCATCAAAAGTCATTATAGATAATTTTTACAGATATAATATTCTATTTCGTAACTGCTGCAAAATTACTGTTATTATTCCTCCGGTTTAAAAATTGAATAACCGGTTAAAATTTAAACGTCAGATGTATTACCAGATTTCTTCCGGGTCGTGGAAGTTTCATAACATCCAGATGCGCATAATAATACGTATCAAAAACATTGTTCAGTTCGAGATTACAATCCCACTGTAATGAGCCCAGAAAGAATGACCTTCCCATAATCATATTTACAATGCTATACCCCATACTGGGAGTTTCACCGTACGCTTCTTCGCTTACATGTTTTTGAGCAAGGCTGGTAACGGACGCTACCTGCAAACGATATTTTCTCCACCACGCATTTGCCTCACTCTGCGTTTTAAATGGAGAAATCATTGGGAGAGCATGCCCGGAAGCATCTACCCCCCGAGTATAGGTATTAACACTTTTGATATTCAGAAACGGAAAAAGTTTCAGTTTCACAGTAGCTTCTGCACCGTATAATACGGCTGAGGATAAATTAACATACTGCTTAACGCCTAAAGCTCCGGAGGTCATCACACTATATTCTCCAACAGATCTTCCTGCAATATAATCCCCAAACAGATACATGAAAGCCTGACTCTCTATTTGTATTCTCTCTTTTTGAAAACCAGCACCTGCGCTCAGGTTCCATGATTTTTCATTAGCGAGAAGCGGATTGCCAAGATAATCATATCCGTCTGCACGATTGAATAAATAAAAACCGTAGCTTTCCTGTAAGGTGGCGCTCCGCATTCCTCTGGCAAAATTCCCATAGAACTGCCAGTTTTCAGTCAAATCGTATTTCAAATTTACATAGGCATTGTACAAAAACTTTTTTCTCTTTAAGTCACCCGTATGCATACCAGAAAGCTGTTGTTTGCCTGGAAGGCTGTAGATGGAGGACAGGCTTATATCCGTTCGTATCCCTGTCATAAATTCAACCCTGTCTGTCAACCTCAATTTATCTGAAATGTCAATCCCTGCAACTGTTCGCTGAGCATCCGGAATTGTTAACATATACATAGGTGCCCCTTCTTCAGGATACATTGTCATTTCCGCATGAAGACGGTTACGATATCCATTTATTCTGGTAACAACCTGGTGCCTGGAAGAGGAATTCCATTTTATCTCAGAATAAAAACCCATCGTATTGGAAGTTCCAGGCATATCCATATGCATATGCACCTGATCTTTTGGACGATGAGTATCGTCCATCGCATGATGAATTGTATTAAAATAAAGTTTCGTCTCCCAACTGTGAATAAGTTTATTATGAAGTTGATATTGATACAACACGGAACCAATTTTTGCCCTGGCATAAGCCACATCCATCAATAAAGCCGGATAACCAATATCCCAACCCTCATCCTGAAGATAATCAGCGCTCAGCAAATGCCGCTCACCTAATTTATATTTTGCGGAAATACCTCCATTCCATTTATGGTATTGAGAAAAAGAAATCAGCTTTCCTCCGCCGGACTTATAATTATCCGCTTTCCTAAAAATACCATTACCGCGAATAGCAAACCGTTTTCCGCTATATTCCAGAGCTGCAAGGGATTGCAGACCACGCGCATTGGTTTCATATCCTATTCCTGCAAGACCTGTAAACCTCTTCTCTTCACTGAGTTGTGGCTGTTTGAGTTTGAAATTCATTCCTCCGCCAACATTACTTCCAAAAACCTGATCTCCGGGACCATAATTTACACCTACGGCTTGCAAATTGTTGGGTTCTATATATGAACTAACAGGATCCATCCGGTCGGTACAGGCTCCAAAAATTGCCATACCCGCAATAGTCATATTGACCTGTCCGGCATTTAAACCCCGAATAGCCGGTTCCCATGCATAACTCCCCCTTCGGATCATATTTACACCTGCAATCTGTTCCAACAATTGTTCGGTTGAGGTTTGAAGGTCAGGCTCCTGTTTCTTCTCCTTTACGTTTTTCAATCTGGTGTCGGGCTGCACGATCACTTCCCGCAAGGTAATAATTTTATTAAACGCAGTATCCTGCTGTGCAGCAGCAATAATAACGAACTGCATTAAGTAAATCAGAACAATGGTATTTTTAAGCATCATTTCAGCAATTTAATATTAACCAGTACAGGGAATATAAGTGGCGCAGGAGGTTAGAATAACACATCTAAATAAGCATCTTCAACAATCACGGCACCGTTCTTTTTTAATTTAAGATGAAGTCGCCAGTCCCCAGTCATGGTAAAGTTTACTTTCCCTTTATAATATCCTTTTCCAACTGATTCAGGATTTATATTATTGGGTGAGCCATGTTCCATCGAAGGCATTTCAGTAATAAGATCAATCTTAAAATCATCATCTGCAACAAACTCCATCATAGAAACCTGACGGCTGATAAAAATATTCAGGTCGTTTAATCCAATATTCCATTTTCCGGGCGGCACCAGGGCTAATATGTATTTTTGATCATCACTACCCACATACACGCCGGATTGTTTTAAGGGAGAAGGATTAACCGTGAGGGGAAAAGTTATAGTATTGTCATCTGTCTTTACATCCAGTTGCCACGATCCCGTTTCCGAAGTTGGCATAGTAAATACTACAGCGCCTTCAAAGCATTTTAGATCCTGATTGTATTGTAGCACTTCGGCCGGACTGCTGTGCTTTTTTGTACCCATATCCATAAGTGGGAAAAAAGAAAGAGAAACATCCTTCATCTCATTACCCTGCACATCTTTTAAGGTAACGTACAGTTTGTTATAGCCGGTATGCAAGGTTTGAAAATCTGACCACAGAGTGATGGTCCTATCATTTTGGATAATTTCTGCTAACTTTTTCTTTTCGGTTATACCTGTTGGTTTTATATTATCTTTTTTACATGCAGCAGAGATTACTGCACATAAGATTGCACATGAAAACATCCTTTTCATTCTAGAAAATTTAATTGTAAAAAATAAGTCAGTCTGTTTCGACTGAATCGTATTATGCAATAAAACAGGATGTTACACCAGGCGGATGAAAGATGGGAAAAGAAACGTCTTGGGTTCTACGATCGTTGAATGATGGATAATTCGCGTTTGATAAAATTAAAGGAACAAATACGGTGGTTGCAAAATCCGGCTTTTCAAAAACAGAGATCAGAACTTTGGCTATTGTATTCTCCATAGGTTGTTGCTGTTCTTTTTCTTCCTGTTTTTTTAACTCCTGTGCCATCTGACATCTGCCATTGCAATGCATCTCAGGATTGGCTTTATTGATGCAGTTTTTTGCATAGGCCGGTGAATTCAGATAATAATCAACAACAATAAAAGGACTGCTCAATACCTGCAGCATAAACGACAGCAGCAATACGGCAGCACAACATTGTTTTAAGATTATGATCTTCATCCTGAGCAAATGTAAGACAAACATAGTGACGCCAAAGTGATATTAGTCATAATAAGGGGTAATGTAAATCAAAAACAAGCCCATGCAGCAACTTCCCACCTTCAACAAGTTTATCCTAAAGGTACAATGATCATATACCAGATTACCGTTGTAAAAAAGGAAACCAAAATGCTCACCCCAACCACAAGACTCGTTAGTCTGGGATTGAGATTATACTCACTGGCTACAATTCCGGCGGTAAGGAAAGAGGGCATAGCCGATTCAAAGATGCTGATCTGCGGAATAATACCCCGCATTCCCAGCAATAAAACAATAACAAAAATAAGAGCAGGCGCCAATATTAATTTAAAAAGGAGAGAGGTGATAATCGGTTTTAGTTGGCGATGCAATCCTTCAAAATGCAATTGAAGCCCTATAGAAAATAAAGCCAGAGGAGCAACTGTTGCAGCCAATTTATCAAACAGTGGTTCCAATGGAGTGAGATTAATAAACAGAGGCAGAATGAGAGCGGCCACACATGCAATAAACGGAGGAAACAAGAAAACTTTCTTTGCAATCACGGCAACAGACAGGGTATGGCACTCTGAAG
The DNA here is from genome assembly GCA_964518685.1 of uncultured Terrimonas sp. Classification (GTDB taxonomy): domain Bacteria; phylum Bacteroidota; class Bacteroidia; order Chitinophagales; family Chitinophagaceae; genus Agriterribacter. The sequence goes on along the minus strand of CAZFGP010000006.1, from coordinate 17,463 downwards.
CATTTATTGCTACAACAATACCCGCGGTAGCGAGCAACATAAAACTCACCTGATCGCAAATAACGGCGATTCCCAACGCATGGTCGCCAAAATAGGCAGAAACAAGCGGGAAACCTACAAAGGAAGTGTTGCTTAACCCGGTAACCAGTTTCAGTCCGTTTTCACTTGCTTTATCCAGTCTCGTAAACGATGCATATCCCCTGATATACAACCAGCCACAGAGCCAAATAATGACGGGCATTGCGGCTGGCAGAAGCAGAGACTTTGTCCATTGCAGGTGAGGCAAATATTTAAAGGATACCGCCGGTAAGGCCAAATTAAGAATCAGAGCATTTACACCCTTGTAAGCGTCAGGCGGGAGTTTTCCATACTTACGAGCTATCATGCCGGCAAGCATGCAAACGATTATCAATAAAAAATTTGTCATTCGGTATTTTAAAAAGAACAGCAAAAATAGGGTACAGCAACTTTGGGTATGGAAAACGCCATCCACTCTACTCAAAATAATTAACCATTTTTTAAAGAATCCAGGATTAAACCCTTAGTCCTATCGCCTATCCAAACAAAGATTGGATAAACGGGTGCATCCAATATTTTCGCAGGCGGGTGAAGACACCCGCCTGTAGAGCCTACTACTGGTCGGTGTCCCACCGACCGGAATGCCGAAGATGGCGCGAAAATTCGGGATGCATCCGGATAAACAAAAACTTTTACAAAATGAAAAGAAATTATATCTTCAGCAGCGCTGTGATTGCTTTGGCGCTAATTCTATTCAGCCCCATTGGATTACAGGCACAAAATAAAAAGAATTCGGAAAAAAATACTCTTCCCGATATTTCTTCGGTATTAGAAAAGCAGGATTTTGTTTTCACCGCACAATCAATTATTCCGGCTAATGGATATACGAGGCAGTTGAATGGTCTTTACGATTTACGCATCACGCCCGAAAAGGTAGTAAGCTTTCTCCCTTATATGGGACGTATTTATTCCCCTATTCTAAATCCTGATGATGGTCCTCTGCGGTTCACTTCAAAAGATTTTGTATATACGGAACAACCGCAAAAAAAGGGTGGATGGAGTGTTACCATAAAACCCAAAGACATCAGAACCGTACGCGAAATGACGCTGAACGTTTCCGATGACGGCTATGCGCGACTCGAGGTAAGTGGAAACGACAGACAGTCTGTAACTTTTTATGGTTACGTAACTGCAAATGGATAAATAGCGGTGATTTGCGTATTTTTGTAGTTACTGTAAGCCATGCTATCGCGTTGTCTGGCTTCGGCCAGGCAAGGAGGAAAGTCCGGACAGCAAAGGGCAACACACCGGTTAACAACCGGTCGCTTCAAAGAAGTGAAGACAGTGCCACAGAAAATAACCGTCCCGCCACCGGCGGGATAAGGGTGAAAATGTGAGGTAAGAGCTCACGATCAGGTAGGGTAACTTACCAGATGGGTAAACCTTGTGTGCTGAAATGCCATGTATATCCCTATCTTTTGCCGGCCCGGCAAATTTTTCCTTAAGGAAATATAGGGAAGGGTAGGCAGATAGATTCATGCAGTAATGCAATGAACCAGATAAATGATAGCACACGACAGAATCCGGCTTATCGGTTTACAGTAATGAATTTCTAAGAGCAACTTTCAGGAGATGGAAGTTGCTCTTTTTATGTTATTAAAAAAGCAATAGGTGCATTTATAACTATCGCTAACTCTGATAGCCCCGGTCGGTGAAGACACCAACCGGTAGCAAAATGAGAAATGATTAAAAATAAGTTTCATGGTAAAATTGTTGTTTTTTGCATACCGAAAAATTGGCTTAAGGTAACCGATTTATTAATTTTTAAGAGATAGCTTTGTTCTTTTGTAATCCTGCAGATATTGAAAACGATAATAACATCCATAATTATATTTCTTAATTTGACCGCCATCGGGCAACATTATACAATCAATGGAACAGTGAGTCTTGAATCTACCGGAGAAACAGTTATCGGCGCTACTATTGAAGAATTGAATCATAAACAATTTACTATTACCAATGCTTACGGCTTTTATTCCTTGCGGCTACCGGCAGGGAAGGTAATCCTTACCGTTAGTTTTTCCGGCATGAAAACAGACACGGTTACTTTTGAATTGAGGGAAAATATGCAACAGAACTTTTTCCTCAACAATATTGCCCAAACCCTTGAAGAAGTGGTTATCAAGGCGCCCCTGGGCGGTAGCCAGTTAAAAACTACACAAATGGGGGTAGCGCGTTTGACAGCGAGAGAAATGAAGCATATCCCGCAATTAATGGGTGAACGTGACCCTTTGAAAGCTATCCAGCTTTTACCGGGTATTAAGCCCGCGAGCGAAGGCAGTAGCGGGCTATTTGTGAGAGGAGGTGCTGCGGATCAAAATTTAATCTTGTTAGATGAGGCAGTGGTGTATAATGCAGCCCACCTATTGGGGTTCTTCTCCACTTTTAATGCGGATGTTATAAAAGATGTAACTGTTTATAAAGGAGGTATGCCGGCTCAATACGGAGGAAGGCTATCCAGTGTTATTGATGTGAGAATGAACGACGGTAATAATCAGGATTTCTCTGTAAGCGGCGGTTTAGGTCTAATCTCGTCCAAATTAAATATAGAAGGCCCTTTACAAAAGGGCGTCTCCTCTTTTCTTGTTTCCGGAAGATCAACCTATATAGATCCCTTTTTAAAGCTCTCTAAAGATTCTATGGTTAATAGAAATAAGATTGGATTTTATGACCTCAATGCCAAGTTAAATTATCGTCTGAGCAACAAAGATCAGTTATTTCTGAGCGGCTACTTTGGAAGTGATCATCTGGCTGCGGGTAAGGAAATCAGTTTAAGATGGGGCAATGCCACCGGCACGCTCAGATGGAATCATATATATAATAACAGTGTTTTTTCCAATACCTCTTTTATTTATAGCAACTTCGATTACTCAATCGGCATCAATCTTGGCACCAACAACCTAAACATCTTTTCCAGAATAAGAGACGGACATCTTAAGCAGGAATGGCAATGGAATAAGGATAAACACAGCCTGCGTTCGGGATTTGACATCATCTACCACACTATTAATCCGGGAGATATTACCACCTCCGACAGTTCCAACTTCAATGACGTTACATTTGAAAAGAGGTTTGCCCTGGAAAATGCTGTATTTTTTTCTGATGACTGGAAAATATCCCGAATATTTTCTCTGAATTACGGTATTCGGGCAGAGGCTTTCAGTATCCTGGGAAAAGGAGATTTTTATCAACTGGACGAAAAAGGGGCTGTGCTGGACACGATTCATGTAGCTGCGGGCAGAGTGCTCAAAACTTATTTTAACATAGAGCCAAGAATTGGCGCCAGAATCACGATTGCTCCTCAGAGTTCAATCAAGGCATCCTTTGTCAGGAATACGCAGAACCTTCATCTTCTCAGTAACAGTACTACAGCACGTCCCACAGACCGTTGGATTTCATCCACCAACAATATCAAACCCGAAATAGCCGATCAGGTCTCTTTGGGATTTTATCACAATTTCGGAACCCTATTTGAGTTTTCAACAGAAACCTACTTTAAGGCAACTCAGAATCAGATTGATTACCGGGATGGCGCCGACCTGGACCGTCAAAAAATTTTGGAAACCCAACTTTTATACGGAATCGGAAGAGCCTATGGGCTTGAGCTTTTCGTAAAAAAAAGAACCGGAAAATTAACCGGCTGGATCAGCTATACAATTAGCAAATCGGAAAAGAAAATTAATGGTATTAATCAGGGACAATGGTATAATGCGCGTCAGGACAGGACTCACGACATTGCTGTTGTAGCTTCACTGCAATTATCCCGTACCTGGAATATTTCGGCAACATGGGTATATTATACCGGAGACGCTGTATCATTTCCCGAATCAAAATATGCTATTAACAACCAGATATATTATTACTATTCAAGAAGAAACGGATATAGAATGCCGCACTATCACCGGCTTGATCTGGGCGCTACTAAAACCTTCAGACCTAAAGGAAAATTTACCTCTGAATTATCCTTCGGTCTGTATAATGCGTATGGAAGAGAAAACGCCTATACCATCACGTTCAGAACTTCAAAAACCGATCCCCTGATTACAGAAGCCGTGCAAACTGCATTATTTAAATTCGTACCCTCAGTAAGCTATAATTTTAAATTCTAAACAACGATGGCACTGCGTTATGTATACTGTTCGTGTTTTCTTACTCTTATACTGTTCGTGTTTAACGGCTGTGAAAAAGTAATTCAATTAAAAACCGATAAAATACCCCAGAAGTATGTAATAGAAGCTAACATCAGCGATCAGATGAACGATTGCTATGTCATTCTTACTACCACCAATCCTATTAATCAGCCTACCCACTTTGATGGCGTAAGCAATGCAAAAGTCACCATCCGGGAAGATGAAAAAAACCCGGTAACCTTAACGGAAATTAGAAAAGGAATATACCAGGGTAACGGGATTCACGCAAAGTCCGGTCATCAGTACACGTTGAAAGTTCAAACTGCTGATGCGGAATTTACAAGCGCTATAAAGGTTCCTGAAAAAGTTAATTTCGACAGTTTATCTATTATAAATTTTGAAGGCTTTGGAAGTACCAGAAAGTTCGCAAATGTAAGTTTTCATGACCCCGCGGGTATGGCTAACAGTTACCGGTTTATTCAATATAAGAACGGGATACCCAATCCTAATATTTTTGTAGTTAATGACGATTTTTCCGATGGGAGGCCCATCAATACCTTTCTGCCCTTTTTTGGCGATCAGGAAGATCAGAAAATCATTTCAGGAGATACGATCCGGGTAGAGATGCAGGGCATAGACCGGTCTGTTTATTTATACTTCAATTCTCTTAATCAAAGCAGCTCCGGAGGTAACGAAGTGGTAGCTCCCGGAAACCCCATCACGAATATTAAGGGAGGGGCTTTAGGGTATTTCAACGCCTTCATAAAACAGCAAAAAACAATCATAGTTGAATAGCAAAGGCCGGGGCGACTTCTTCAGTTGTGGGTGAAAACACCAAACAACGGTGCGATACAGCAAAACTGAAATCATTATAAATACATTAATTCTTTACCCTTAGATTTATTACCTTAATTGCAACTTTTTAAAAATGAACAAATTATTAAAAACAAATCCAGATAACCTGACCGCCCTGATTTCCAGATTGGCAATTGCTATCACCATCTTTCCGCATGGTGCTCAAAAATTATTGGGTTGGTATGGAGGCGCAGGTTTTGAGGGTGCTATGAAATTTATGACCGAAACTCAGAAACTACCCTGGATCTTTGGATTTTCATTTATTGTCATCGAATGTCTGGGTCCTGTTTTAATGCTTGTTGGATATTTTACCCGTCTTGCAGCGGCTGTATTATTTATTGCATTTTTAGGTGTAATGTACACCGACTCTCTTCACAACGGTTTTTTTATGAACTGGGGTAGAGTTGGTGGTAAAGGTGAAGGACTGGAATACTTTGTTTTGCTTTATGGATTATTGCTCATTTCCATTATTGCAGGCGGTGGTATAGCAAGTATGGACGCCATAATCCAGAAAAAAAGAACGAATTGAAGTTGTAAAATATGTCCAAAAAAGAAAGAGCCGGCAAATCTGCCTGCTCTTTATGAATCAAAACGGGATATTATAATTCAAAAAACAAATTCTTATATAGCTTCTTTGAGCGGACCTCCTCTTAAAATTTCAACATTTCCTGATCGGCTTTATATGCTGAAACTGCAGACGGAAACGAGATCACCGGTTTGCTCCTTTCTTCAAAAGCTGACTTCATTTCCAGATCCGCTCTTACCGTCTTAAGGTCATGGAGCTTAATAACTGCAACTGAAAGGTGGTCGGCTACAAAACCTTCTGACATCTCTATATCTGCACGAGAAAGCAGGTTACGAGAAAAAGCAAGAGTACCCATCATTTGATTGATGAAATTTTCATTTATTTTACTGTCGGCTTCGGCTACCATCTTAGCAGAAGGATACAATTTATATAAGAGAAAATTAAATTGCATTTCCCGATCGGCGACCTTTGTCACTGTTACTCTGTCAAGACTCCATATTTTTCTATCTCTTACTGCCGATAAAAAAGAAAGGATAGTTGCCCGGTCAGACAGGTATTTCGCTCTTATACCCGGAGTACTGATCTGCATTTCTCTTTTCACATTATCTCCCGGATCAGAAACAACGGCAACACAACAAGAACCGTTTGCTGAAATTGCATTGTTTTTAACAACCACAACCTTAGACCTGGTAACGTGCTTGTTGGTGTCTCTGTTGCTTACAAAAGAACTATCCTGAACAAAAGACATTGCACTCATCCCGATCATAATGATCAGCAACATAGAGGCAGACTTACTGATTGTGCTCCTCATTTTCTGAAACTTGTTCTCTTTTCTTCCATTGATTCCTGCCTTTAAACCCATTTCACTCTTCGTTTTCATAACTATTGATGTTTAAATAATTGCTTGTTAACATTCAATGGCAAAACCGTCCGATAAATGACAAAACCGTTAGTGAAGTATCTGAACCTGTAGAGAAGTTTTAAGTTTGAGTCCGAAGAAAACTCCCGAAAAAGACGGTGAGACTATTATTATTTAGTCGCAGACAAGCAAGGGTTAAATATCAGGTTCCTGTTTGCGCCGCAAAGATACAACTTTTATAATTACGTGCAAATCGTACTTCATTTTAACTTTAAATTATTTTCAATAAGTAACATAAGATAAACCCTAAATTCCGGGCAATCGAATTATTATCCTATTTATATTGAAAAACATTCAAAGAACTGTTATTTTTTGTGTCCCGCATTAAAACGGAGCAAAGGGCATTTTCTTATGTGCCGCGAAGAAAAATTATGGTAAATATTTTAATGTAGAAAATTCAGTTGGCTGCAATCAGCGAAAGGCCGGGTGGAATCTTTGCAGCGTGTCGCGAAGATATTCCCTGTCGAGGTGTGTATAGATTTCAGTAGTGGTGATACTCTCGTGTCCGAGCATTTCCTGAACTGCTCTCAGATCGGCGCCACCTTCAACAAGATGCGTGGCAAAGGAATGACGGAAAGTATGCGGAGATATGTTTTTAATGATACCGGCTTTCTTCGCTAACGCTTTAATAATCAGGAAGACCATAACACGAGTCAACCCCGCTCCTCTTCGATTGAGAAACAGCACATCCTCTCCTTCTTTCTTCACAGGTAAATGCACCCGCGTAGTCCTGATATATATTTCAGTATGTTTTATTGCTTCTTTGCCTGCCGGAATCACCCTTTCTTTATCCCCTTTTCCAATTACCTTTATAAAGCCCGCCTCAAAATGCAGATCCGATAATCTGAGTTGTGTTGCTTCACTCACCCTAAGCCCACAGCTGTACATCATCTCTATCAGCGCTTTATTTCTGATTCCTTCAGGCTTGCTTAAATCTATTTGTGCAATAATAGCTTCAATCTCTTCAAAACTAAGGATATCCGGTAAGGCTCTTTTCAATTTGGGTGAGGATAACAATGTAGTGGGGTCTTTGCGGGAATAATTTTCTATAAGACAATATTTGTAAAAGGCCCTAAGTCCGGAAATAATCCTTGCCTGAGAAGAAGAGCTCATATTTAAGCCGGTAATCCATTTTATAAACTCCTGCAGATCACTTAAGGTTATCTCTGCTGGAGTTTTATGAAGGAGCCGCAATTCCAGATATTGTACTAATTTTCCAATATCTCCCTGATAAGCCTCTATGGTATTAATGCTTAAAGAACGTTCCAGGAGCAGGTATTCCTTAAATCTATTTATTTGTTCCTCCCACATAAATCATTTCATTTTCCTATTCGGACCAATATAAGGTTGTTACGAAAACTCAAATACAAATATCTGATAAAATCAAATCAGACCTCATCCAAATATAATCGGCCAACAATCTGAGGCTTTCCTGCTCTGCCGGGTAAGAAGAATGCATTTTATCTCTTTTACCTGATCGCATTGAATTAACCCTTACTTTCGAACTTTAATTCTTTCCCGAATATGCCAAGACCTTCAAGAAAAGTTAACATACGATCATTCAAGCAAAAAGTTAGGTATCACAAGAAAAATTTGAGAGGATTTTTAAACAAAATAGCAAGAAAACCTCCACGCCATCTGGATCATATTGCAGAGGAAATAGATAAAGAAGTATGGAAGCATATTGATTGTTTAACCTGTGCCAACTGCTGCAAAACCATGAGCCCCACTTACACCACAAAAGATATCAAACGGATCTCGTCTTATCTTGGGATGACAGAAAAGGCTTTTAAAGAAAAATGGTTGTATTTCGACAAGAAAGACGGCGACTGGATGAACCGGCAAATGCCTTGTCAGTTTCTTGATCTTAAAACCAATAAATGCACTATCTACCCCGTTCGTCCTGCAGATTGTGCAGGATTTCCCCACCTCACCAAAAAGAAGATGACAGATTATATCCATGTTCACAAACAAAATATCGCTTATTGTCCGGCAACTTATAAAATGGTGGAAATGATGCAGTCGAAACTAACTACAGATAAACATCCTCAATAAAAAAATATTCCGTCTTTTTATCCTTATTCAAATGAATGGAAAGGATATCGTACTGTACTCTTACCCACTGAGGATTTTTGAGCAGGAAGGCTTCAGCGGCCAAAATCAAACGTTCCATCTTCTTATCTGTAACACTTTCTTCGGGATATCCAAACCGTAAGGAACGCCTGGTCTTTACTTCAATAAAATGCAATATTTCTTCATACCGTGCAATTATATCTATTTCGTAATAACTATGACGCCAGTTGGTATGCAAAATTTCAAATCCTTTCTTTTTCAGGTATTCTGCTGCTAAGATTTCTCCCGCTTTTCCGGTGAGGTTATGGTTGGCCATCAATAAAACAAAGCCTTATTCAGACCGTTTTCAGTTGGGGTCTGTAATGACTGATTACATAGTAACCTCCAAAAAACAAAGCAGAGAAACAAAGCGTTCCAATGATAGAATTTTGATAAAACGGCAGACCGTCATTATAACTCATCAATAGTCCCTCCCAGGTTTTAGGGCGATGATAACCGCCACCATTAACCCATACCATGAAGTTGGAAATTAAAAAATAAACTGTTGGCGCAGCAAGTGAAGCTGCGGCAATATTTATCCAATTGATTTTTGTAATAAAAAAACCAATAATTACCAGCAGAGCAAAAAGAATATAGTTGGTGACCTGTCCTTCATAAAATCCCCAAATGGGCGAAATCCCTGCTCTGAAAAGCAGTTCGTACAAAGCATCTGATAAAAACATAGACAACACCGGCAATGCAAAAGCCATCTTTTTATCCTTTACTACGGCTCCGGCAAACAAAGCCATTCCGATTTGAGGTGCAAAACCATAAGGTCGTCCGGGAATAATCCGGTATAAAGCAGCAACCCCAATAAAAGCTAAGAAAACGACTAATATATTCTTACTAAATTTCATGACCTTTAAGTTTGGAACAAAAGTAATCATTAAAAATTATCTATTGTTTCAGTATTTTCCTTACGACCACCTTATCCTGATAAATCAGTTTAATAAAATATATTCCCGAAGCCACATTACTTAGATTAATGGGGATGTTATCAGCTGCAGGAGAAGCTGAGTAATGCTCTCTCCAAACCAATTGACCCGTACTGCTATATACAGCTATCCCCTTCAATCCTGCTGCTGATGGATAATGACGGATGTGCAATACACCTGTAACTGGATTTGGAGCTATCAGAAAGCCCTGTTCCTTTAAACGGGGAGGCAGGGTACGGGAATAGATATTGATATCATCTAAGTACAGATTATTTCCATAGCCATTTATATTGTGAAACTGCACCATTACTTTATCATAACTTCCTCCTTTCACCCAACCACTGATATCCACTGTATCGGCAATCCAGTCTTCTGCATTGGGAACAAATTCTACCTCTGTAAATCCAGGCCGGGTTTTTAATTCCGCACCACCTTTTTTATACACAGAAGCAAAGTTTTGCCCGCAATCACCAGATACCAGTATTTCCAGAGTATCTGAATTCAAACTACCGTACTGCGCCGCTGCCCGCCAGAAAACAATTTTTACCGAATCTGAATTAACGGGAATGGTAATTTGTGGTGTAACCAATATTGAACGCTTTCCAAACAATTGATAGTTATAGTTGTCAAACTTAACGGATGCGCTGCCCGAATGTGCCGTATTAGTTATCCTCACAGGATTATAGGAGATCACGTCGCTGGTATTGGCGATTCCCCATTCCCTGGGTGGAAAAACGGATGTCTCAAATCCTTCTGCCAGTGGTGAATTGGTTTTTCCAATAACAGAGAAAACGCCGGTAGCCGTATCATTAGCAGGCAGCTCATCTGCCAGCCCGTTGGGTTCGGAACAGTACATCCGGATGGTATGGTAGCCCGATGATACGGAAATGCCGTTTCCTGTAAGCACGGTATCCTTTAATGCGGGCAGATTCAGATTAATTGTGGTTACTGAAGGAGTTCCGTCATCTATTACTACATTAAGTTTTATGCTGGTTATCGCTTGAGCGCCCTGATTTTCTATTCGGAGGCGAGGGGTAATAGTATTATCCTGACAATACAAATCGGAATAAGAAGGGGACACCACATCCAGAGCTTTTGCATCATGAGAATATAATATAACCGGTACACAGCCATTTGAATTCAACAGTTGTTTTCTGTCGGAGAGAGTGCTAAGTGCTGTTTCCATACGATCAACCTGACCTTCGGTGAACAAACACATGGCAGCATCATCTACATAATCCATAAAATTCATGAACATAACGCCTGGCGCCACATTTGAACAGGCATCCATTTTAGGAAAAACCGGAGTTCCATAGGTACATTCGTTCTGATTCGGTGTATCATCTACCAAATCGGAATCAGAACAGGAAGATACACATTCATTGGCACCCCAGATATGCCACAGATTAAAAAAATGACCAATCTCGTGGGTTGCCGTACGGCCCTTATTGAAAGGTGCACTGGCAGACCCAATCGTTCCAAATGCATGATAGGCGGTGACTAATCCGACATCTGTGGGCGCCAGTCCGGGCAAGCCGGGCATGAAAGAATAGCCGAGATCATTCTTTTTATCCATTCTACACACCCAAATATTCAGGTATTTATTAACATCCCAGGCATCCTGCCCGCCAGAGGAACTATATTTTATCGGGTCGTTATCACCCGGAACAGATTTGGTTGAAGATACTTTACGCACTATGCCATTAGTCGGCTCGTTTGAGGGACTCCGCTGGGCAAGGCAAAAGCGAATATTACCCTTGCCGAATAAGGGTTTAAATGCCGTTGGAATGTTAACAGAATCGGCATTATTTCCACTGTAATCGGCATTCAGCACATCAATCTGGCTTTGTATCTGTTCGTTGCTCACCAGGGACTGATTATCAATGACCACATGCACCACTACCGGAATGGTAACTTCGGTATCAAACCTCCTTAATGAAGGATTGTTCTTTTTAGCGATGCGCAATGCTTCATAATGTTGCTGAAAACTGAGTTGGGTTTTGTAAAAGCCATCCTTTTCGCGGGGATGTTTTTGAAAATATTTTTCCATTACATCTCCTGTAACACAGCGTTGACGAGTTAGTTGTTCTTCCTGACCAACTCCTTTTAAAGCGCTGAAAAAGAAAATCCACACCCATACAAATATAGAATTAGCAAAAACCTTCACACTGGAATAGTTTAAAGTAAAAATCAAATGTAATAAGTAAATCTTTGAAATGCATAACGTGAGCAGGAAATGTAAATTAATTGCCTCCCTGACAAACTAAAAGGGCTTTCAGATTTACTTTTCTGAAAGCCCTTTTATTCCATACAATTATATCTTATTTTTTGCCGATAAACATATCATTATCCTTATTTCCGCCTGAAACCAGATACGCAATAAGGTCCTTCAACTCATCACTGTTGAGCCTGTTGATAAGACCGGGTAGCATAGGTGAAACATCGGATACCCGCGTACGCAATACATCTTTAACCGGAATCTCTCTTATCACTTCAGGAGCAAATGGATTTTGAGAAACAGCGTATTTTCCGTTTTCCTCTTTCACTAATCTTCCTAACACAGAGCTGCCATCCTTCAAATAAAATATGGTGGCGCCATATTGATCAGAAATAGTTTTGCTGGGATCAATGATGGCTTCCAGGATATCCTTAGTGGAAAAGCGGGTACCCAACTGCGTCAGATCAGGACCAGAAGTGCCTCCTTCTCCCTTCATGGAATGACAGGAGCTACATAAGGTTGCAGCGAACATGGCCTTTCCCTGATCAAAATTCCGGTTGCTAAGTCCACTGTCAATTACCGCAGTAGCGTCCTCCAGAGTCCACCTTCTGCCCGGGCCTTTAGGTTGAATAGCACCTTCCGCCAATTGATTGGAGGGACGATTTACAATAGAATCTCCGGATATTTCATTAAAATGAGCAAAATCTCCTTTTGGAACTGTTTCAAGGGCATTGGTTCTCATTTTATTAATAAACCCTCTGAAGCTATGTCCACCCCTAAAGTTGAAGGCGCTATAAAACCAGCGAAAATATTGATCACGCAGTTCGGGAGTCCAGCCGGTTTTTGCCTGGCTCAACACATTAGCATAATAGGTTTGTTGCTGTGGAGGTACTTTAGACAGCATGGCAGCAATATCTAATCCATATTGGGGGTTACGCATAATGAGATCAGAAGAAGAAGTGAAGGTTTTCTGGGTCTCTTCATCCTTTGCCGATGCCATTAAAGACATAGTTTTTTCTACGGCTTTTGGCGCGGCTAAATTTACCAATACCTTACTGAGTTCCCGGTTCAGTTCATTGCTATTAGCAGGATAATGCGGATCCAGGTAAGCGATCACTTTTTCTTTTATATCGCCTGTTGGAGCTCCCATCCGTAGAATGGTCAATTCAAAAGCACGTGTTACATCTAATTGCTGAGACTCATTCAGTTTGGAATAATCAACTTTCATAAGTGCATTCAGCACCTGGTCCTTTAAACCGGCATCTCCCTGTCGTGCCAAAGCAATCAGTGCAGATGTTGCCGCTATCGGATCCTTTTCATCTAACGCACGCTGCTGCCATTGTTTCACCGGCTGATGTTCCACTGCAATACGAGCCGCATACCGAACAAAACGATCATTATGATTTAAGTTCGGCCATGCCAGGTCGAGTGATCCATCACGGGGAGATCCCATATAATCCTCCAACTGTTTGCGCAGTTTATTTTCAGGCGTATCTCCGGGAGTTCCTTCCAGTTCATTAATGGTTTTTCCTTTATTGCCTTCATAATAAACCCTGTAAAGATCGGATTCCAATCTACGTCCACCCGTTAAAAAATACATTGCGCCATCAGGACCGATTTCCCCATCCGTTAGTGGCAATGGTGATCCTGAAAGAAATTCCTCGCCGCTTGCACTATAAGTAGCTCCATCGGGTTGGAGATGAATAGCATAAATAATTCCAAAACTCCAGTCAAAGGCAAATAAGGTATTCTTATATTTTTCAGGAAGCCGGGCATTACCACTGTACATTAAATTGGTGGGTGATCCTTGTCCGATATTTAAAACAGGAGGAAGGTTATCGGGATAGGAAGGCGACCATTTGCTATCCCCTGTACGCCAGCCAAATTCACTACCACCAGTTACATGACATATCCGGGTTGGACGATACCAGGGTAAACCAAAATCCCATTCCATATCAGAATCATAGGTAAACAAATCACCTGCTGCATTAAAAGCAATATCAAATGGATTTCGGTATCCGGCGCTGATCAACTCCCAGTTGTTGGTTTGCGGATCTATCTTTGCTATCCATCCACCCGGTGCTCTCCGGTTAGCCGCATGACCATTGGGGTCAGTGATCAGGGGGAAGAGATTATCCTCCTGCCAGTTGGAAGGTAGCTGGTAGGCATCTAACGGTGGCACATCGGTATGATTTCCAATTACTGCATATATAGATTTTTTATCGGGCGAGAGTATAATACTGTGAGGGCCGTGCTCCCCCTCTCCTTTTAAACTTTTAAGTTGTGTTACCTTATCAAACTGATCATCGCCATCTGTATCCTCCAGGCGATATAAACCACTGGTTCTGCTGGAAGTTTTTTCATTCAGATTATTTACCATCACATAGAGGCTGTTGAAAGCATACAATAAGCCATGTGCAAAACCAATACCTACTTTTTGCGTAGTATCATTTGCAAGCGTAGGGTCGTTTGGGATAACCAATTTTTCAACAGCAATTTTTGTGGTGTCGCCGATAGGCGGAACAGTCATCCGGTATAAAGCGCCAAACTGATCAGAAGCTATAATTCGTCCCTTATCATCAAAGGTCATGGCTACCCAGGAGCCGTCTCCATTCTCCGAGGGGCCAAACAATCTTTCCGCTTTAAATCCAGGTTGCAACTTCAACCTTTCAACTTTGGGATCAGCAGACACTGCCGACTCTGTTTGTTTACCTTCTTTACAGGAAAACGCCACAACCAATAGCACTGCGATTGTTGGAATTAATTTCGATGGCAAGAAATTTCGATACATAATAAAACATTGAGGATTTGATTGATAAAATTTCCGGAATTAGGAATGTAAATTATTTTACATTTTCAAAGATTAGCATTTTATTTTGAAAAACCGACCTGTACTGTCGGGTGGCAGCCATTCCTGTTCTATTAAAAACTCCTCTGAAAAAACACGAAAGCAAATAAAAAGCACCTGTTTTTTTGAAATATTAAAGTCTTCCTTAACTACCGCATACCCTAAATATTGAAAAATTAAAATTATAAATAGTTCAGCTTTGGTCCATAACAAGTTACAGACGATCAGAATGCAGTGCAAAAAATCCTGAAAATTTGTATATTTCCTCCAATTACCTTCGATACTTCTACTATTTTTAACAATGTTGCGTATTTTATCATTATTTATATTGTCCTGGATCTTCGTCCACCCACTCACAGGAAGTCCATTACAGAATAAGCGATTTAAAGACATCCTTTTTCCTACAGTCGCCGTTACCAAAAACATCACCTATAATGCCGTCATTGCCGATACAATAAAATCAAAATATTATTTACTTGATCTCTATCAACCTGAAAACGATACCAGTATCAGCCGGCCACTCATCATTTGGATTCATGGAGGGGGATTTAAATTCGGGAAAAAGAGTTCCAGAGGCATCCCCTTATGGAGCCGGCAATTTGCACAACGGGGATATGTATGCGCAGCAGTTAATTACAGATTAAGCAGGAAACCTACCCTCTCCAACCGGGAAGTCTTAATGAGCGCTTGTTTTGATGCAGTGGAAGATATAGAAAAAGCGGTTGATTTTTTTAAGAGAAATCATGCCCTGTACCGGATTGACACCAACCGCATCATCTTAGGAGGCAATTCTGCAGGTGGCATGGTATCGCTTCAGGCAGTTTACGGCGATGTTCGCCTGCTGCATGCGGCAACCAACAATAACGCAACCCCTTCGGATATCATTTTCAATTCGCAACGCATCGCCGCCGTCATCAATTTCTGGGGAGGAATATTTGATTCTTCCTGGTTAAAAAACGCGAATATTCCTATCGTAAGTGTACTTGGGAATAAAGACCGGCTGGTTCCCCCCGACAATCCGGAGACAGGTATTTGCGGCGGAATCATTATTCACCGATATGCGGATGTTCTTCGAATCCCCAACAGTCTGAAAATATATACCGGTTATGCGCACGAGTTGCAGAAACATTTTAATCCGCTGTGGGCGGGTAAATCCGCCCGAAAAAGATGGGAAGAGGCAGGTAACATTGCAGCCGACTTCCTGTTCCAGGAGTTAATGGAAGGATCGGAGAAAGGATCTCATGCAAAACTTGATTTATAGTAGGCGATTGGTAACATGTCGCACATCTTCCAAACTTGTTAAATAAACACTACCTTTTATTTATAAACTATTTTTTACTTGCTTTGGTCTCATTTTTGGTAATTGATTATTTCACTAAAACATCTTAAATCATGAAAAAGTACATCACGCTATTGCTCTCCGCAACGTTTTTAATCTCTTCGGCTGCCTTCTCTCAAACCTTTAAGGTAGGGATTAAGGCGGGCGCTAATTTCAGCAACTTCTCCGGAAGCAACCTGCAAAATGTAAAAAGCAACACGAATATAGGCTTCCATGCCGGGTTACTGACCAACCTGAAGTTCGGTCCTGTCTTTTCTCTTCAGCCGGAATTGCTGGTATCCTCCCAGGGGGCTAAACTGGAAAATGCAGGGCAAAGCGAGAACTTCAAAGTTACATACGCCGTGCTGCCTATCATGTTGAAGCTGCGGAGCACAGGTGGTTTATATGTGGAAGCAGGGCCTCAATTCGGACTTAAAGTGGGCGATAAAATCAGCGGTATCAATACGGACGTTAAAAATCTTGACGCTTCGCTGGCAGCAGGTGTAGGATACCACGGTAATTCGGGATTTGGAATCGGCGCCCGGTATATTGCAGGGCTATCGAAGGTGGGAGATATTGATTTTGGCGGAGGTGTCAATCCCGATTATAAAAACAGCATCATCCAGGCAAGCGTTTTTTTCACCTTCTAAACAAAACAATCTTTGGAGCTGTTGGTGGTGTAATCACTTCCAAAAGTTACCGGATAAGGGGTTGACTCCAGTCAGCTCCTTTTTATTTTCGCCTCTTCCAACAGTTCTTGTTATCTTAACTTAAATTTTTTTTCATGGCCAGACACCCGACAAATCATTCCCGCAGGAAATTTATACAACAAACGGCTTTCGTGGCTTCCGGAATAGTTATTGTTCCCCGCCATGTATTGGGCAGAGGATTTATTGCCCCAAGCGATAAACTGAATATCGCCGGGATAGGCACGGGAGGTAAGGCGGAAGTAAATCTGCCGAATGCTTTCAATATGGGTACAGATAATATAACGGCGCTGTGCGATGTAGACGACCGCCGGGCGGTGAATGCCCGCAAACGTTGGCCCAAAGCGCCATATTACAGGGATTTTCGGGAAATGCTGGAAAAAGAAAACAAAAATATTGATGCCGTAATCGTCAGCACGCCCGACCACATGCACGCGGTACAGGCCATGGCTGCCATGCAATCAGGGAAACATGTTTATTGCGAAAAACCACTAACCCACGACATTTACGAAGCCCGGATGCTCACCCGCGCCGCCGCAAAATACAGACTGGTAACACAAATGGGCAATCAGGGCAGCAGCGGCGACGATACCCGGCTGGTGGAAACCTGGGTTCAGGACGGGCTGATCGGAGATATAACTACCGTTCATGTATGGACCAACCGTCCTACCTGGCCTCAGGGAATTGCTACGCCGTCGGCTAATCACAGTGTTCCTTCCGAACTCGATTGGGATCTTTGGCTCGGCACTGCGCCTTACCGGCCGTACCAACCGGATTACCTGCCGGAAATCTGGCGGGGCTGGGTAGATTTTGGAAC
>CAZFGP010000005.1:0-57724 GCA_964518685.1 uncultured Terrimonas sp. | reverse complement strand
AATTTCAAACTGTCTGATTGATTTAACCAAAGATTTGACTTCATCTATATGTAATGAACTTGAAGCATCCGGTCCAAACATTCTTCGGTCAAAAACGGTATGGAACTCCACTATATCCGCGCCCATTACCACCGCGGCTAAGCAGGCTGTTGTCCCCCCTGAATGATCAGAAAAACCAGCAGAAACTCCGTATCTGTTTTTAATTTCTTCTATTATGTTTAATCCCCATTTTTCAGGTGGTGTTGGATAAGCTGTCGTACATTGTAATATACTGTAGGATGTTCCTCTATTTTTTAGAAAATTAACCGCCAAATCCAGTTCTGACCAATCGCTAAGACCCGAGCTCAAAATGACGGGTTTGCGCGTCTTAGAGATCCTATCTAAAAGTAGTAGATTACTCACCTCGCCGCTTCCTATTTTGTAACGATTTACACCTACTTCCTCTAACCAATCTACGGACTTAAGGGAAAACGGAGAGGACATAAACTCTAGGTTTTTTTCAACGCAATGTGCTTTAATCGTTTTCCATTGGTCGAGTGTGAATTCCATTCTTTTCCAATAATCGAATCGGGTTTTGTCCTCATATGAGAAATTCACTCTAAATGGTTCAAAAATGCTACTTTCGGCTTCTGCTATGTGAGTTTGGAATTTGATCGCATCAATTCCTGTTTCTGATAATGCTTCAATGTAGGAGTGCAAAATTCCTAAACTGCCATCATGCGCTTGGGCTATTTCTGCTATAATTTTCGTTCGCATATTTCAACCGATTCAAATCTGCATATTAATAAAATTTCATCATTTAGCTAACCCCACTCCGTGGCTTTCTGTGATAAACTTTAGTTTAATAGACATTATTCTTCTCTATTAATTCATCGTATCGCCACTCTTTTGTTAGTTTTCCTCTCTGCAACTCCAATATCTTTGTACAGTGTTTAAGGCTGGTATAGCGGTGAGCGATAATGATGATGGTAAGTTGGTGATTTGCTTCACTTAAAGATTTGATGGCGTGATTGATCTCTTCCTCCGTTTGCACATCCAACGCAGAGGTTGCTTCATCGAAAAATAGAATCTCAGCTCCTTTATACAAGGCCCTGGCAATGCCAAGTCTTTGTTTCTGTCCCCCGGAAAGTTTTCCTCCTCTCTCGCCCAGAGAGGTTTCCACACCTTTTTCCCAGGTACTAACCAGTTCGCTAAGGTTTGCGCTTTTGATTGCACGATCCAGCTTAGCCGGATCAACCTCTTCCGGTTTTTCGCCCAGGGCAATGTTTTCCTTTAAAGAACCGTCAAAAACAAAAACCTCCTGGGGTACGTAACCGACTAACTGCCGCCAGGCAACGAGATTAGTATCATCAAGTGTTGCATCATCCACTCGTATTGCGCCTGTTGTTTCCTTATAAAATCGCAGCAGTATATTTAATAAAGTGGTCTTTCCGGCGCCCGATGCCCCAATGATACCGATGATTTCTCCTTTCTGTATAGTAAAACTTACGTCATTCAAAACCGGAGTATTTTCGTCAAAAGAGAAACTGATCTGATCAACTTTGACCTTATGGTTGAACCTGATTTTTATACTATCATCTGCTTCTATTAACAACTTCTTTTTATTAGGACTTGGTCCTATTTTATTAATAATTTCAAAAGTATAGACGTGGTTTCTCAAGGTCATGGAAAAATTCATCAACCGGTTGATTCCCGGCAGCAATCGGTAGGCGGCGACGGCAATGACTCCTAAGAGCACGCCAATGTTGTCCATGCTTTTACCGGTCCAGATACCAAAGCAGATGATGGCCACCAGGGCAAAAACAATCACCACCTCTATAAATTTCAAAGGCAATTGTAAATACAGTGCATTTCGTACCTGCAGAAAATTCATTTTCTGTAACAAGAATAGGAGCTTTTTATATATCCAATTCCTTTTATTCCTTATTTCAATATCCACGTATCCTTGAAAGGATTCATATAATAATTTATTCTGCTCTATAGCAATCTTATTTTTTTCCTTTCCAAGAGATTGTACCCGGCGTCTGATCAGTTTGAAGAAGATCAGGACAAAAGGGAGGATCGTGACCGTAAGTAGTAATATCGCCGATGGGTTGTAGATAAATAACCCGATAGCAAAGAGCAGAAAGACAAGTGCTTCGTTGATGATCCCTAAAACAGCATTTATGACGTTCTGGGAGAACATCAGGGTTACAGACGTAACATGGTTCACCAATCGGTTAGAATTATGTGCTTTCAACTGTTGCAAGCCTAATCCGTAATATTGCTGAAAAAGAGCAAGTGAAATGTGCTGGTAAACTGAGAAAGAAAACCGGTATTGCATTCGGAGTAAAAACAAACTGGCTAAGTTTTTACAAATGGTGAAGAATAGTACAAGTGCACAAAGAAAAACAATGAAAGAAGCGTTTGATTCAAACCCTAATGAGGTATATAGCTGATGCAGCCAGGTATTGGTTTTTATCTTGTCTTCATCCAGAATGATGAGTAGTAAGGGTACCAGGAAGGCGATCCCTGCCAGCTCAATCAGGGAATTGAGAAAAATATATAATAAATTCAAGGTGGCTCTGATTCTTAGGTTGCGGGGCAGCACCTTAAGGATCAAGCGTATTGTGCTTAATATTAAGAATTTATTTTTCTTTTCCATTGCTGATAACAGCTGCGGTTCTTGTAAACGTGAATGACCTTTTGGATATCAATTACTCAAAAATATATTGAGAAACCATGCCATTGAGTTATTTCCGGAATAACAAAGCCTTCCGAAAGCTTTTCTTTTTTTTCTTTTCCGGTTGAAAATAATCCCCCCCATACCCATATCCATATCCATAACCGTAATAACTCCCGCCACCATATCCATAGTATCCCTTATACCTGCCCTGGGTTTGGATATCGTTGATTACTAAGCCCATATTAGGCAGGCGCTTTTGTCGGTACAGATCATCCACCATATTCAGTTGCCTTCTAAGGGTATAACCCTGGCGAATCAGGTACAGGCAGGCGCTGGCATAAGCGCTGAGGGTGAAGGCATCGCTTACTAAGCCTACCGGGGCGCTGTCTATGATAATATAATCGAAACGGATCTTCAGCTCTTCAAACAAACTACTTACCTGCGGATCCAGTAATAATTCAGAAGGATTAGGCGGCACGGGACCACAACCGATAATATAGAGGTTATCAAACTCCGGCACCGGCTGGATGATCTCTTCCAGAGCGGCATTGCCTAAAATATAGTTCGTGAGTCCTTTTGCCGCCTGCATATTCAGCCCTTTGAGTAGTCGCGGTTTACGGATATCAAATTCGAGTACGACTGTTTTTTTGCCCGTCAGCGCCAGGGCGGCGCCATAATTAGTGGCCACAAAAGATTTGCCTTCGCCACTTACCGACGAGGTAACGAGGATTACCGGTTTTTCGATTTTGTTCACCAGGTATTGCAGGTTCGTGCGCATGATGCGAAACTGCTCGGCCACCACGGTTCGACTGCCGGCCACTACAATCAAAGTTGGTGTGTTTTCCCCGGCGTGACCAATTTCACCAATAATAGGCGCTTCCGTTTGCCGGCTGATTTCTTCGCGCTCCCGGATCTTGTCGTTGAGCATTTCCATAATCGCTATAATGGCGACCGGAATCATCAATCCTGATAGAAAGGCAATCAGGTAGATATTCCTCTGATTGGGACTTACCGGATTACCGGTACTGGTGGCCTCTTCAAGAGGGCTGGAATTGGAAACTGTAGCCGCAGCAGAAATAGCCGCCTCCTCCCTTTTTTGCAGCAGGAACAAATACAGGTCCTGCTTTATTTTCTGCTGCCGTTCAATGTCTAACAGCGCCATGGTTTTGGATGGTACTTTACGGATGGCCGTACGGGAACGCGTTATTTCTTCTTTGATCTTGGCGGAAGCAATCGTATAAGATTGCTGCACATTTTTGAGTGCTTCGAGGATCTGTTCCCGAAGTTTTTCAATACTCCGGTCAAGGATAATCAGGGAGGGATTTTCCCTGCCGGTGGTTTGCAGGAGGTTGTTGCGCTGCAACTGCAGGGTATTGTACTGACTGAACATGGGCGCCAGCACGGGTTCTTCAATCCCCAAACTTGCAGGTACTAAACTATTGCGATGTACAGGCTTTTCCATGTATTGCCGTAGATAATCCAGAACTCCGGATTGCACCTGTTGTGCCGCCAATTGTTTGTTGCTTTCAGATAAAATATCGAATTGTTGCGCAGATTGTTGACTGAGATCTATAATATCGTTTTTCTCCCGGAACTGTAAGATACCTCCTTCCACCCCACTGAGTTCATTTTTGAGGGTGTCTATCCGCTCATCAATAAATTGCACCGTAACCTGCGATATCCGGCGTTGGTCCTCAATATTCATTTTACCATATTCTTCCATCAGAGTGTTGATCACATCTCGTCCGAAAGGCGTGTTATCCGTTTCGATAGAAAGGTCGAGGATGGTAGCCTGGTCAATAGACTGGGTGGTAGTGATAGTCTGAGCTATACCAGCGGCAACAGCAGCAGCCGGGCGATAAGAAACAATGAAATTATCACTATTATAATAAGAAAAAGGAGTTCCTCCTGTTTTCAAAATTTTAAAGGTACCCGCCTGAGTTTCAAAGATTTTATCATAGTCAAGACTGCTGTTATTGCCTGCAATCCTGAATCCTTTTTCAGCAGCTTCTATATCGAGAGTAAAAGGGGCAGAGGAATCTTTTAATGACAGGATCTCCAGTTTTATAGGGGAAGATCCGTAAACATTAGAGGAGCGCACATTTCCTTTGTTGTAATAGCTTACCTGTAGGCCCAGAGCATTGACTACTCTCACCAACAGAGGCTTGGACTTCAGGATTTCCAATTCATTCTGCAGGTTGAGATTGTTGGAAAACATCAGCATATTGTCGAGACTGCCTGCACTGCCGCCCCGATTCTCTTCTTTGTTGATAAACAGACGGCCGTTTACTTTATATATAGGAGTAGTATAGCGTACCTTAATAAATGCAAGTGTTAAGGCTATCAGCACAAATGCCAGCAGCAGGGGCCAATAACGCAGGTACTTAAAGATGAACTCCTTTAGATTGAATTCCCTGAGTGGCTGGGCAGTTTCAAAAGCATTTTCAAATTGATCTTGCATGTAAGTAGTTCAGTTGTTTGAGGGCGAAAAGGTCAAAATATAAAAACACTTCTGTTCATGGAAATATTCTGGAAAGCAGTAAACTTATAGACACCAATATAGTGGTAATGGTTGCCGCCCTGGCTAGATTACGCGAAGACGTTTGTTCTGATACATCTGGCTTCTTAGGACTTGCTTTTACTATCACCACATCATTTTGCTGCAGATAGAAATAGGGAGATTCAAAAACTTCCGGCTTACTCACGTCCAAATAGCCGATACTGCGGACTCCACCAGTTTCCCGCACCACCATAATGCTGTCTTTAAGTCCGTAAAGTCCTATATCTCCCGCCATTCCCAAAGCCTCTAAAATACTGATCCTTTCCCCAGGGATGGTATATACCCCCTGTTTTGCCACTTCGCCCAAAACCGTAAACCGATAGTTCAGAAACCGGATATTAAAATAGGGATTCGACAGGTAATTCCCGCTTAATTTTTCAGTCAGCAGAGCTTCCAGGGCTGTCTTAGTCAATCCTTCCACATGCAGTTGTCCCAGCAATTGAAACCGGATATTGCCCCGATCATCTACTAAGTAGCCCGGCATGCTCTGTGCGCCGGCGCCCGAAGTGGCTGTGCCGGAAGTGGCGGTGGTGGACAGCGAGGTGTTCATTTGCTGGTTAAAAATAGCCGTGGCATCGGGGTTGTCGCTGTAAACGGTAATCCCGATAAGGTCGCCTTTCCGGATCTGGGGTTCGGGCAGGCTGATCCGGCTGAGGGCGGCCGTATCAATGGGACCTTGCAGGTACTGTACCGGCTTGGTGGTGCGGCAGGAACTAAGCAGAACGGCGAGGATTGCCCATGCCACAAGAACGCCTGAGACAGGTTTTTTCAAGGAATTGCGATTGGTCATGGTTATGTTGTAGCGGGCTCCGCCCGTTTAAAGATAATTAACGTATGTTAATTAAAGATATTGTTGACTTTCATTCTCAACGTCATTGCGATCCCGCCATGATGTAAGATTTGAATTAAATGAACCTTGCGGCGGGAGAAGCAATCTTTTTATTTCGAAGACTAATCTCTTCACTTCCAGCTCTTTCTTCCACGCTCCGCTATTAGGAGTTTGCTTCAGCGTGAACATTCCTACTAAGTTCTGCAATCTTCCAACGCCTCGCAAAGACGGTGGTTTCCCCAGCGTCAATGCGATCCCGCCATGATGAAAGATTTGAATTAAATGAATCCTGCAGCGGGAGAAGCAATCTTTTTATTTCGAAGACTAATCTCTTCACTTCCAGCTCTTTCTTCCACGCTCCGCTACCGGTGGTTTGCTTCGGCGTGAAAACCTGTTCTGGGTTTGATAATCCTCTAACGCCTCGCAAAGACGGTGGTTTTCTACATCTTTTCTTCCTTTCTCACTACTCCCCTGCTTAATTTGTATTGCTCTCCCGATTCGGGACAGAGGGCAGTACCGGCTTCATTAAAGTGAAGTTTATGCCCTCCTTCACTCATCCAGCCGGTTTGCCGGGCGGGATTACCCACTACTAAAGCATAGGGTAAAACGGATTCAATTACCACCGTGCCGGCGCCGATAAAGGCAAAGGCGCCTATTTCATTGCCGCAAACGATAGTAGCATTAGCGCCAATGGTGGCTCCCTTGCGCACTATTGTTTTTCGGATTTCATGTTTGCGACTTATAGCGCTCCGGGGATTGATGACATTTGTGAATGCCATGGATGGACCAAGGAAAACATCGTCTTCGCAGGTAACGCCGGAATAGATGGAGACGTTGTTCTGCACTTTTACGCGGTTACCTATTATCACTCCTGAATCAATAAATACATTTTGTCCTAAAATACAATCCGCTCCGATCATACAACCTGTTCTCAGGTGAGTGAAGCACCAGATTTGAGTACCCTTGCCGATGGTGCAGCCCTCGTCAATAACCGCAGTAGGATGGGCGAAGAAACTCATGTTTTATGGGTGCAACCTGTCAGGTTGAATTAATCTGCCAGACTGATTTTTGAGCAGCAACGTGGCAGGTTATATTGCTGATCGGGTTGAAAAATCAAAAATTAGAAATTTGGCTCCCGTTTTCTACATTGCCCTGCGGACTGACCCTCCTCCGTCGCGTGCCGACCGCAGGGCATTTCCACCCCTCGATCCTTCGTGACTGAAAAACCGACCGTTGTTCTGTGATGATTGGGCCCGGAAACCAAAAACTTCCTAACCCTCAACTATACATTATCTTATACGGGCTTGATTTCGTTTTTATTGAGCCTGGCGGTGAGTTTGTATCCCAGATTTTCCAAAATAATCTGCACCTTGTTTTTGTCGGAATGGATAACGATACCTTCTTTGTCCATCAATATCCCACTCATAATTTTTACCCTTTGATTGGGCTGAAACTGAATCGGCTCGGCTTCCACATAATCGTATTCATTCAAAAACTTCTTAATGACATTGATCTCTTCTTCCCTGATGGTAGCAGGTTTACCATTCCAATATACAAAGTTAACCACTCCGCCTGTCATCCTTACCCGGGTCTGATCTTTTTCTTCTATCTGAACAAACACATAGGATTTAAACAAGGGTTCAAAGATTATTTTATAGCGGTCGCTCCATTTCTTCCGTACTTTATTTAAAGGGCAGTAAGCCGAAATTCCCTGTTGCTCAAAGGAAGCATACACTTTCTTTTCCCATCTGGGTTTGGTATATACGGCATACCAGCGTTTGTCGTTATTATTGCTCATTTTAAAAGAAAGTTATTAAGCTCGCATCTGAAAATCACCCGACTTCAAACCAAAACCTCCAAACTTCCCAACTCCTGTATTTCCACAGCTTCGCCTCCTCAGTCACATCAATCTGTTTGCGACCGGCAATTGCTTTTACTCCATTATGATATCAACCAAGTTCATTGTATATAGTATGAATATTTTGCATGTCTCTGCTTTTTTTTTCAAAAGGATAAGAGGTTCAGCAATTTATACCATGAACTTCGAAAATTTCATTTTGCAAATATAGCGGTTAATAAGAATTTGCTGCTTAAGGAAAAAGGAAGAATAAGCACTTATTTGCCTTCCCTTCTTTGCAGTGTCTTTGATTTAAAATTTCAAAGGATCTATCTGGCAACTTCCCATCTTGCATTTTCATTTTCCCGCTGCAATTTTTGCAGGATGCCCGGTTCGCTTTCTACATTATTGATATCCACCACAGTGAGCCCGAGGTAAAATTCTTTACCCGATTGTGGGAGCAGTGACAACGATAAAATATAATCTAAGGAATCTGAGGTAGCGGGAATCAGCTTTATCGGCGCTTTGTCGGTGATGTCGGTATTTTCTAAGGAGGGGAAGACATAAAGAGCAAATTGGCGAAGCCGTTTTTCTTTGTCAATATAGGTGGCATTAATTCGCAGTTGTTGTTCGGATAGCTTTCCTTTTAAACTAATATTATTGATAATCGGTGGCAGAGGTGCAACGCTGTCAATCCAGGGCATAGGTGGTATGAGTGCGGGTGTTTTATAATAATGGTGCTGCAGGCTGTCGTTCCAGCCATTGGGGTTTTTTTGAAAAGACTTGCTACTAAAATATACCTGTCCCTGAAGGGTGGGGTAAGATCGGGCATCCTGAATTTGCAAAGGAATGATGGTTTTGTCTCTCCATCTTGTATTAGTGCCCCCTTTAAATATTCCCAATCCAATATAACATTGTTTTCCATAGGTGTGTCTGCTCCACCAATCCACCAACACCTCATACGGCGCTGCCCTGTGGCCATGTTCCCAATAAAGCTGTGGTACTACATAATCAATATAACCTTCTTTTAGCCACAGGAGCACATCGGCATACAAATCGTCATAATTGGTTTGTCCGGCCCGGGTATCGCTTCCCAGGCTGTCTTTATCCATGTTTCTCCACACCCCAAAAGGACTTATGCCAAACTTGCAATGCGGGTTCTCCTGACGGATGGCGCGGTGCAGTTTAACAATAATGGAATCCACATTACTTCTTCTCCAATCCTCCCGGCTCATGCCGGCGCCGTACTTTACAAAGGTCCGGTAATCCGGAAACTCCTTACCCGCTATCCGGTAGGGATAAAAATAATCGTCAAAATGGACGGCATCTACATCATACCGGCTAACAATATCCCGGATTACCCGTACCACAAATTCCTGGGCTTCTTTATTGCCCGGATCAAAATATCGTTTATCCCCGTAAGGTACAAACCATCCGGGATGCGTTCGGGTGATATGGGTGGGTGATATGGAAGATTTACCCATGTGAAACTCGGCCCGGTAAGGATTGCACCAGGCATGAAATTCCAACCCCCTTTTGTGGGACTCAGCAATCATAAATTTTAGCGGATCGTAGTAGGGAACCGGCGCCCGGCCCTGTTTTCCGGTAAGCCATTCGCTCCAGGGTTCATAAGGTGAAGGGTAAAAGGCATCGCTGGCAGGACGAATTTGTACAATAACGGCATTCATCCCGTTTTGCACCAGTAAATCTAACAGCTTAATGAATTCTGCTTTTTGACTTTCGGGGTTATAATTGCCTTTGGTGGGCCAATCAATATTAGCAACGGTGGCTATCCAGGCTCCGCGGAATTCGTACTTTGGCTGCGTATGGCAATAAAGAAAAGAAAAAAAAGTGACCAAAAGAGAAAGCAGGCATTTCATCAGAATCAGATTATTGGTTTATCAAACGGATAGAACGCAAAGAAAGGTATTTTATTTATCTTTTATACCGAAGTGTTCGTTAATCAGTTTGTTAAAACCAGCCATTGCATACTTCCCCTATTCCACTGCAAGTGCATGGTCATTGCAGGTAAGTGCATGTTTTGGGTTAAAGTCTGCCGCATAATATTATTCAGGCAGTCAGTGGCAAGGCCATAATCATTCCTGATGAAAAGAACCTGAGTTTATAGTGATACCAGAATATCCACTATTCTTTCTGCTGCGTGTCCATCCCAAAAATCAGGAATCCCTCCTTTTTTCCACTCGCCCGCAAACAACTTTTTCAATGCGGGTGCAATGGCATCAGGATTAGTGCCTATAAGTTCATTGGTTCCAATAGTAACCGTTTCAGGACGTTCCGTATTATCTCTCAGCGTAATGCAGGGTATCCCCATCACCGTGGTTTCTTCTGTTATTCCTCCGGAATCAGTAATTACGGCTTTGGAATGCTTTACCAGGTAATTAAACTCCAGATAACCCAATGGTTCAATCATGTGCAGATGAGGCGCTTCTATCCCTAAGCCTTTTAACATTTTTGCTGTTCTGGGGTGAACAGGGAAGATAATAGGTAAATCATGAACGTTATTGATAATTTCATCCATGAGACGCTTTAATTTCCCCTCTTCATCCACATTGGCTGGTCTATGGAGAGTGATAACAAAATAAGATGCGGGCTTTAGATTATAAATATCCCATGCCCCGGGTTTTCTAAATTTGCTTTCATTTTTCAACAGGGTATCTATCATCACATTACCCACCAAAAACAACTGTTCTTCTTTTGCACCAAGACGCCGAAGGTTTGCGTTTGCCAGTTCGGTGGTTGTAAAATAGTAATCTGTGATTGCATCGGTAACCATTCTGTTGATTTCTTCAGGCATCGTTAAATCAAAAGACCGGATACCGGCTTCCACATGAGCTACCCTGGTATTTAATTTTTTTGCCACTATACTACAGGCCATCGTGCTGGTAACATCGCCAACTACCAAAACCAGATCGGCGGGGTTTGCCATCAATTCCTTTTCATAAGTAATCATAATTTTTGCAGTCTGCTCCGCTTGTGTACCCCCGCCACAATCTAAATTCACGTGAGGCTCGGGAATGCCCAGTTCTTCAAAAAAACTACCACTCATATTTTTATCATAATGCTGTCCGGTATGCACCAGCCTGTAATCTATGTTTTTGCCTTGCCTTTTGGCTTGTTCTATAGCAGCGATAATGGGCGCGATTTTCATGAAGTTGGGTCTGGCCCCGGCAATAATATGTATGATCATTTCTAAATTAATTTTAACGATAGAATGTGATATTTTGTAATAATGGATTTTGATATGTGATGAATAAACTGAATTTCAAATGTATTATTGTATTGATTTTTAATTACATCTGTCTTTAACCTCTGAATTTGCGAAAGTAACACTTCTCAGGCAACACGATTTAACGAAGTTGATTCTTTCATTATGAATGGATGCCTGCTACCTGCAGGCGATTGGCTACCGCCGACTGATTTCTCCGGGTTGATGAATGTTTTGTAATTTTGACAGAAAGAAAATTGCAGATCATGATTTTCAAATCCTGTTTTGCATTGATAATGATCCCGGTTGTATTTTGTCAGTGCAGTTTTTCCCAAGTCAATCAAAAAAAATCAGAAACAATTATGAACTCGTTAAATAATTCCAATAATATTTATTCCCGCTCCGATAAGTCGAAGGTGAATCTGAGGGATGCGGAATGGGAAAAGATTTTGCCGGCAGAAGTATATTATGTGGCCCGAAAGAAAGGAACTGAGCGTCCCTGGAGCAGCAAATACGAAAAATTTACAGGGGTAGGCACCTATTATTGTGCCGCTTGTGGTAATCCGCTGTTCAAAAGTGACACTAAATTTGAAAGCGGTTGTGGGTGGCCAAGTTTTTATGAACCGATAAGTCGCGGCAGCATTATTTATTTGCCCGATCATAGCTTGGGTATGGAAAGGACTGAAGTGATGTGTGGACGATGTAAGAGTCATTTAGGGCACGTATTTGAAGATGGCCCGGCGCCGACGGGCTTACGGTATTGTATCAACGGAGTGGTGCTGGATTTTGAGGAAGCTGTCTCAGCTGCCAGAGAATATGAAAAGAATACGGGCAATCGCCCCTAATTTTTTTGAGATTAAAACCAGAATAATTTTTTTACATTGCATTCCTTTTATGAGGGGATATTGATGGAAGAATGCTCAAACATTTACTCTTAATTGGATTAGGCGGTGGTATTGGCAGCATGTTGCGCTATATGGTGCAATGGTCTGTCAGCAGACATTTGCATACGGTATTTCCGGTCGGAACCTTTGTCGTAAATATAACAGGTTGTTTTTTAATTGGTTTGTTTTACGCTTTTGCCGGCAGGGGAAATATGATGGGTACGGAAATGCGTTTTTTTCTGATAACAGGATTATGTGGGGGATATACCACCTTTTCCAGTTTTTCCTATGAAAATATGGAACTTATAAAACAATCCCATTTTCTGCAGTTTGGGTTATATAGTGGATTAAGTGTGCTTACCGGCTTAATGGCTACGGTTGCAGGAATGGCTTTAGGAAGGCAGATATAGGACCAGACGCGGGGCGGGGGTTGTATAATTCATATTGTTTGTCTTACAACAGATCTGATTTTCAGGCCAACTTAGCTCAGCTGGTAGAGCATTTCATTCGTAATGAAAGGGTCGTCGGTTCGAATCCGATAGTTGGCTCAGTTTCATCCTTCTTTTTTGGAACTATTATTCCAAAGTTGAAATAATCGGTCGAGTTTGGCATCCATCTGTTTCAACTGTCCCAACAAGATCCAAACAGTGAGGTTATCCTCTTCCTGAACAAGACTGGACCTGTTTTCCTCTGGTATAGAGTGATGGCTGCGATGATTATGTTCCAAATCCTTCAGTAACAGGTCGTCAATTTTAACTTCAAATATCTTGGATAAATCTATTATTTTTTCCAGATCGGGACGACTGACATTATTCTCATAATTTGACCAGGTGTTGGAAGATATTCCGCATTTTTGCAGCATGTCCGACTGTTTCCATTTATTTTTCTTTCTTAAAAACCTGAGATTCTTATGTAAAAAACTATCCGTCATACTATGGTTAAAAAATAAACTACAAGAAAATCATGAAAATACAAGAAATATGATATATATTGTACGTGATTTCGTTCTTACAAGCCGCTTTCCAAATATAAAGAAAACAGATTAAGAATAGCAGAGATCATTTTAAAACCTTTACTTCTTTTTCATGACAAATGAAGAACACAAGCAACTTGCCAGCCGTTTTCCGAGAATGGAATTAAATAAAGTAGACCAACCATCGGAAGCATTGTATTCTTATTTCAGTTGTTTTACGTTGGAAGATTGCCGGCTTTATCTGTGGGAACTTTATGAGGGATGGGTAATGAGTTTTGCAAGAGAGGAAGCTGCCCATGAAATGGCCAGTGTGATGATCTTTTTCTATACCCAAACGGAAATGCTGTTAGAGGCTGCATGGCTGATGAATAACCAATATCAGGAGAAACATTAATAAGGCTATCAGTTTTTCTAAAAAGCTGACAGCCTTATTACCTCTGTTTATTTATAGCCGGAGTTTTGAGTAAGGGAGCCGTTACTGTTATCAATTTCCTGTTGTGGATAAGGGAGTAACTTGTGAGTTGCCGGAACAAATGTTCTGGCAGGTTTATAAGTACCTTCGCCAGGCAGACTGTTATATACTTCGGCAGCCAATCCCCATCTCACAAGGTCAAAATGCCTTTGACCACCTTCAAAAGCCAGTTCCATTTTTCTTTCATACATCAGATCGTTGAAATCAGGCGCTGCAATAGGATCTAAGCCGGCCCTCTCCCTGACTTTATTGAAAGACTCAGCAGCAGCTGCCACCCCTGTAGTTCTGTTCGGCGGACCTCCGCCATTTAAATTCATAATTGCTTCGGCGTGAAGCAAAAGGACATCGGCATATCTGAGTGCAGGAACATCTAAACCTGGACTCCATGTGTTGTATTCTTCCGCATAAGGTTGCATAAATTTCACACAAACAACTTCCGACTGGTTATTGGGCGCTTTTAGGATATCGGTTGAGCCATTATAGGTTACCACATCCACATTTCGTTTGGCCACGGTAGCTTTCTTTCTTAGATCATTGGGTTGATAAGAATCATAGAAACTATTGGTAGCGCTCACCAGCCTCCAGCCGGCGCCCAGTTCTTCAGTATGTGTACCACCCCAAACATCATTGGGTAAATAAAGGATCGGGGTGATAGGATATTCCCCGTATCTGGCTCCAAGAACCCACAGCATTTCATTCTCATGGTCGTGGGGAATGGTGAAAAGATCTGCGTATACCGGATACAGGCTGTGCTGTCCGGAGTTGATTACCTTTTCGGCAGCATCTTTACATTCCTGCCATTTTTGTTGATATGCATACACTTTAGCCAGCATGCCCCAGGTAGCTCCCTGTCCGGGACGCCCTTCCTCGTGATCAAAAGCCAGCTGGGTAGTAGCCGTTTGCAGGGAGGATTCAATTATCGCCCACACTTCCGCTTCTGTGGCGCGGGTTAATGCAGATTCAGTATTGGCAGGATCATAAATGGGTACGCCGCCGTAACGGATTACCTGATTAAAGTAGGCGAAGGCCAATAAAAAGTTCGCTTCCCCGAGGATACGTTGTTTCTGACTCTGATCCATTTCTATGTTGGGCACGTTGTACAATACATCATTGGCCCGTTTGATGACCTGGTAGTATTCTTTATAACTGCCCAGGCTGAGATCATTTTCGGTATTCTGCACGGCCCTGAATTCCGTCATAGCAATAAAGTCAGGATAGTTATCATTCATATAACCAATATCGCTGAATGCTTCCATCCCGCACCATTCTTCCCCACCTAATGCTTCTTCCTCCTGTAAAGGCGTGTACACTCCGCCCAATGCAGACTCTGCCTGGGCCGCCGTTTTCCAGAAAACGGCATCTGTAAACTCATGGGGTTCTTTATTCAGGAAATCTTTTGAGCATGCACTTAAGATACTCAGCATCAAAATATAAACTACATATTTTTTCATAGCAGGGAAATTAAAAGTTAAAGTTTATTCCTAAAATATAGGCCTTTGCCTGTGGATAGGCGCCTCTGTCAACACCGTACATATTACTGCTGTAATTGACATCAGCCCCAATTTCCGGATCGAATCCGCTATATTTAGTAATAGTTATCAGGTTCTGAAAAGTTAGGAATACCCTGAGTTTAGAAATATTGGGTCCGAGTATTCTGTTATTAAAGGTGTACCCAAAGGATAAGTACTTCATACGCAAAAAACTGCCGTCTTCAATATAAAAGGTGCTGAAGGTACGGTTGCTGTTCAGGTCCTTAATGCTCACGCGGGGTACATCGCCGTTTGTATTATCTGGGGTCCACCGGTTCAATATGTCCACGCTGTTGTTGTAACCGGTACCCTGCATGATTTTACCGCCCAGGGTAAGTCCGTTGAAGATTTTGTTACCCTGGCTGCCGCTCCACATCATGTTTATATCGAACCCGCCATAATTTGCCGAGGCATTGAGGGAGTAGGTGAATAAAGGAAAACTATTCCCCGCGTTGATACGGTCGTCGGCGCTGATGACCCCATCGCTATTTGTATCCTGGAATTTGAAATCGCCCGGGAGGGCGTTGGGTTGAATTTTGTTCCCGTTTTTGTCCGTATAATTATCTATTTCATTTTGGTTTTGGAAAATGCCCAGTGTTTTTAACACATAAAAATGCCCTAAGGTTTCTCCCTCTGCAATTCGTCCAACCTGTGTATTCTTATAATTGGAGGTAAATATTTCCGTGGCGCCGGTTACTCCCAAGGTTTCCAGTTTGTTCTGAACCGTAGCCAGGTTGGCGGTAATTTCATATCCTAATTTATGGACGCCCGCGTTTCTGAAGGTAGCGCTGAATTCGAATCCTTTGTTGGTAACGATACCCGCATTTCTGAAAGGTGCGATTCCCACACCGTATGATGAAACCAATGGTACCCGAACAAGGATATCGGTTGTTTTTTTCTTATAATAATCTGCGGTTAGCAGCAAACGATTTTGCATTAAACCTATATCAGCACCTATATCGGTTTGGGTCGTTACTTCCCATTTAATAGTGGTATTTGCCATCCTGTTTTGCGCTACCGAAGTAAAAGCTACCCCATTGAGCGTGGGAGAGCCTACACTGCTTACGGTGCTATAGTACTGATAATTCGGAATCTTATCATTTCCTAACTGCCCCCAGCTTGCCCTGATTTTAAGGTCGGAAACGGCATCACTTATGGGTTCAAAGAAGTTCTCTTTGGATATCCTCCACCCGCCTGATATGGAGGGGAAGGATCCCCACCTGTATTCCGGTGCAAATTTTGAAGAGCCATCCCTCCGGATATTAGCTGACAACAGGTATTTGTCTTCAAAGGCATAACTAACTCTTCCGAAATATCCAACCAGGGTATAATCATCGGCGCTGCCGCTTACGTGATCCGGGAAGCTGCTTGCGTTATTAAAATAGCGAAGAGAGGGGTTCTGATTACTGAAATCCTTGGCGCCATCCGATGTCCATTCGCTAATCCCTGTTTCAGCAGACATTCCCGCAAGAGCTGTAACATGGTGCCCGCCAAAAGTCTTGTCAAAATTCAAAGTGTTGTTCCATATCCAGGTACTGCTGTTGGAGAAATACTCAGAGAGGGAGTTTTCATTCAACCCTCTTCCCCCACCCTGGGCAATGGCTGAGAAGTTTTTGTTTTTTCCATACCCCATTTGATAGGCAAAATCCGTTTTAGCCGTAAACATACCCAGGAACTTATATTCCAGATAAGCATTTCCACCGAATCCAATTCCTTTGTTACGGTAATCTTTACTGTTGAGCGATGCTACAGGATTAGGAAAGTCTCCGGAAGGCGTACCATAGATTTCATTTTCTTTGTCAACATATACAGGAATATTTCGCATATTGAAAAGAGCGGAACTAAGTACTCCATTGTAATCGGGGCGAAAATCTCCTGCTTTTTGGTCCGTTATTACGGCGGCAATGTTTTCACCGAAGATCAGGTTTTTGAACAATTCGTGTTGACTGTTGAAGCGTACATTATAGCGTTTAAAATTCGTGCCCATTACAATACCATTATCGTTTAAGTAGCCCAGACTGAAGGAATAATTAGACCGGCTGCTGCCGCCTCTGATAGCGAGATCGTGACTAGAAATATATGCCGGTTTTAACACTTCCCTAAACCAGTTGGTCCGGGTTATCGCATTGTCAGGATTGTTGTAATAATCCCAAATCGCATCGGTGGGGGGAGTGCCATCGTTGGTTAAGGCTTCTTTATGAATGATGTTTCTATCTGCCGCATTAAGCGCTTCGGGCATTTTCCAGTTCTGCTGAATACCCTGACTGGTATTGTAAGAAACCGTCGTTTTCTGGTCTCGTTTACCCTTTTTGGTAGTTACAATAACCACTCCGTTGGCTCCCCGGGAACCATAGATAGCAGCCGATGCAGCATCTTTTAAAACAGAAATGCTCTCAATGTCCGCCGGATTTAAATCACTTATTCCACCGGAAATGATTCCGTCTATCACATATAACGGGTTATTGTCGTTGATAGAACCGGAGCCTCTCACCCTTATTTCAACGCCTTCTCCGGGGGCGCCGGAATTTTGCATAACAGTTACCCCTGCAGCACGGCCCTGTAAAGCATGGGACACAGACTGGTTGATACCCTGGTTGACATCAGCAGCATTTATTGTCGATATGGCGCCAGTGAGATCCACTTTTCGTTGTGTTCCATAACCAATTACCACCACTTCCTCCTCGGTTTTTTCCGTTGTAAAAAGAATGACTTGTACCGGATCGGAGCTTGTAACAATCATTTCCCTAGTTTGATAACCGATGGAGGACACCACCAGCGTAATCTTATCCTGGACACTCTCCAGCGTAAAATTTCCCGACGCATCGGTGCTGGTGCCGATGTTGCTGCCTTTGATGATTACGGAGGCTCCCAACACGGGCTCACCTTGTTCGTTGGTAACTTTCCCGTTGATTTTTACAGCGGCATCCCCCGCAAGAATTGTTGGCGAACTAAAATTCCCGGGCAGAAGGGTTTTATTCGTGTAGAAAACCCAACCCCGGTTTTCGGATGGAAACCCATCTTTTTGGGGGAAACTTATTCCCCGGGCAGAAACCACTCCGGTAACCGCCTGGCATATCATCAGCGCCAATAAAACGATGCATTTTAAAATACTTGCCGCTCCTGGCAGCTTAGTTCGGTAAGAACAAATGGGGATAGAAGACCTGTCCATAGTTTTGTTGATTTTAATAGCAATAATAAAATAAAAGTGTTCTATTAGCCGGCAAACAACCATCCAGCATTTTGGAATTTTTGACCTGATCTCGCTGATCGGCTTCAATTTTTCTTCCAACAAGAATAGGACCAAAAGAAACTGGTTAGTAAATGCTGTCTTTATCTAAGGGTGAATCTCATAGCTCGTCGCGGGTTTACTTAAAAAGAATTTAGCAGTGTTTACAATAGGCCTGGTTTTTTCAGATGAATTGTCAACGTAGTACCATTGTACTGTTAACAATCTTTCACTGGTTTGGGTTAATATTGTTTGGTGGTAATGCAAATTTTACTAATTTAATCGGTTTGAACATTCTGGCATTAAATGCAAACGTTTGCAATTTTTTTTTACTAATATGTAGGTAGCGAAACTGATGAGCTCTAACATCTCTAAATAGCATCAATATGTTAAGATTCTTTTTAATAATTTTTTTTGCTTCCTGGTCGTTTCATGATGGTTCAGCACAATCGGTTGCAACCCCGAGTCAGAAATACTTTTTAATCGCTCACCGCGGAGGGGTGGTGGATAGCGCCAGGGCCGAAAACAGCCTGCCGGCCTTGCTCGCGGCCATAGAACGGGGGTATAAAATGGTGGAAGTGGATCTCCGTCTTACAAAAGACAATCAACTGATTATCAACCATGATGCGGACTTCCGAAAATATTATGACCTAATCCGGCCGGTGAACAATCTTAACTGGGAGGAGATCAGCAAACTCAGGAACACCCGGGATGGGAGCAGGGTCTTATTATTTGAGGAAGCGCTGCGCTTCTGCCAGGGGAAGATACAAATTATGATTGATAATAAAATTCCGGGTAATGACACTATACTCTTTCAGCAGGTAATTGATCTGTTGAAGTTATACGAAATGCAGGAGCAGGCTTTGATGATCGGCACTTCCGCTTCCACTCCGTTTTTTACCGGAAAAATCAAGCTCAGTTGCACCCGTGAGCAACTGGAAGATAATATGCTAAAACCGGGATATGATCCATCACATTATTATTTGTTTGGCGCAGACCTTACAAAAGAAGATGTAGATTGGGCAAAACAAAATCATATTCTTAGCGTGGGAGTTGTAAATGAATGGAGATATAGAAGAACAAAAGCAACTGAAGAACAAATTCGCGATAGTATCCAGCGTCTAAAAGATACCGGACTTATGTATTTTCAAATTGACTCAGTTTATGAACCCTACTTCGTACAGGAAAAAAAGAAATAATTGTCCTCAGTTAAGACATCAGATGATATGATCAAAGCATTGCTAATTATCCTCAGTGGTCTCCTGTTTCTATCTCCGGCCAAAGCCCAATGGCAACCCGGAAGTGTACATATTCCCGATTCACTTATAATGGAGGGTTACAATGTGGCAGCGAAAAATAATGTGCTTGCCGCAATCAATCCAAAGATTTTTTTCGGTTATTTTTCTGTTTGTGCAGATGGTCTTGGGTATGGATATGGCAATACATATCCTTCTCTTGATGGT
Organism: uncultured Terrimonas sp.; assembly: GCA_964518685.1. Classification (GTDB taxonomy): domain Bacteria; phylum Bacteroidota; class Bacteroidia; order Chitinophagales; family Chitinophagaceae; genus Agriterribacter. Next base: position 38,060 of record CAZFGP010000005.1, on the reverse strand, counting down.
CACCAGATGAGTGACGCCCTGCTTTGGCTTGGACAAACCGACATGGTGAAGGCAAACTGGAACTATGTAAAATCATTTCAGAAACCGACGGGCGAACTGCCTATTGCCATTCTTCCTGCTGAGGCGGGAAAGGAGATTGGGCTTGTAGGCTATCTTTCAAGGGTGGATAGTAATGGCGGTCTTTACAGACATTGGGTGCCGGGTGATCCCCTGAGGGTGCTTGGCCCCACTACTTATATCCAAAATGCTGATATCATATTTCGTTTTACACAGGATATTGAATGGTTGAAGGAGCAGATTTCCTCTATAAATCTTTGTGCAGATTATCTGTCTTCTCTGGTCTCAGCCGAAGGCCTGGTTGGCGGAGCCGGATATTATGTGGAACGACCCACGAGAATTGAATATGATGGCGTATCACAATGCTTCGCAGCAGACGCTTTTTTACGAATAGCCGCTCTGAACAGGAGGATTGGAGAAAAGACAGAAGCCCGAAAATATGAGAAGCTCGCGGAAAAGATCAGGCGTAATTTTCAAAACAGATTCTGGATATCCGGTCATTTTGCAGAATATATTCATCCGGATAGCGGGATTATTTCGCGTCATGGATATACGGACAGTGACTGGAGTGCGTTGGCAACCGGAATGGCCAATAAAAAGCAAATTTCTCTGCTCTGGCAACAACTGAAGAGAGAAAAACGATTCTATTATGGCGGAATGCCTACCGGAATTGCCACTAATCCTGAAAAATATGAAAATTGGGAGTTTTCTTATCCCGACAGGCAGGAACTTGCCGCCATGGGCAGGGTATGGTATACTGAAGCCTGGGCGAGGGCCAGAATGAATGATGCCACAGGATTGATCGAAACCTTACATCTGGTTTGTAAAAAGGGAAAAGAAAACGGCTGGTACTGGCGTGAGCGATACAATAACGAGGGTGGATATGGGGCAGACAAGTATAATGAATACCCGGCCAATCTTATCAGGATCGTACAACGGTTTTTGTTTGGAATAGATATAAAATTGGAAGGAACGCTTACTATTTTTCCAAAGGTTCCGGAAGCATATTGGGAAAAGGGTTTCGGGCAGACAATAGCATGGAATGGGAAGTCTCTTACTTACGAAATGAAAAAAGATAATTTCACCGGCACATATGCAGGATCTTCAACCCAACAACTCTATGTGCAGATTTGTACGCCGGAGTCCTGGACAAAAACGAAAAGGGCAAGGATTACCATCAACGGCTTACAATCCCGCGCAGCAGTAAGAAAGGGGAGTTTGCATCTAATTCTGCCTGCAGCTTCAGAAAACAATCCGTGTTATTTTCAGGTACAGATAATAAACGATGATAATGGGTGGTAGCTGCTTCTAACCGGGGAAATTTATGCAAAATAGTCATGTTCAATACTTTTTAGAACATAGGTGTAAAACATACAGGGTGTTTGTAGCCTCGACAGGAATCGAACCTGTATCTGGAGCTTCGGAAACTCTTATACTATCCATTGTACTACGAGGCCATAAACTAATTTAAAAACAGGGTTGGTTTGAAGAGTTGAAAATTTATTTGCATATTTTCAAAATTATTTAATCAGCCCATGTGCGTTTTCTGCAAAGATCTTTACGGCAATAGCGAGCAAAACTACACCAAAAAACTTACGTACTGCAATTAAACCTGCATTTCCCAAAAGTCGGGCAATTAAATTAAGAGATCGCAGAACCGCATAAATAATGAAAAGGTTTATAACGATCCCCAAAAATATGGCCAAATCAGAGAAATTAGCCTTAAGCGACATAATGGTAGTTAGCGTGCCGGAGCCGGCTATTAAAGGAAAAGCAATTGGCACAAGGGTTGCAGCTTTTACGTCTTTCTCACTTTTAAAAAACTCAAGACCAAGTACCATCTCGAGTCCCAGGATAAAAATCACTACCGATCCTGCTACGGCAAATGTTTTGATATCCAATCCCAGGATACGCAGGAAACTATCTCCTGCAAATAAAAAAAGCAACATCAATAACCCTGAAATAATGGTTGCCCGGAGCTCGTTGATGCCACCTATCTTTTGTTTTAGAGAAATTAAAATGGGTACAGAACCTATTATATCAATTACGGCAAAAAGAGTAAAGATGATGGTGATCAATTCACTAAAACTAAATGACATAACTCCGATTTTGCGCAAAGGTATTACTCTGGTTTTGGCTTTCCATTGAGTTCCACGACTATATATTAAACTTTTATGTAAATTCTCTTTTTGTCCATCCAATACCCAATCAGCCAGCACATAAGCATATAACAAAGGGCAAAACAGAGAGATCCCCAGGGACCGGGAAGAACTATTTGAAAAAAATGTTGATTGATGGCCTCATAAAACGGTGTACCGGAGCTGGTTTTGATCATGTAAAAAATAGGGTATAATAATTCAGAAAGAATATAAATGAAAAGTGGATTTTTCCCAAATACCTGGAAAAAACGCGCTCCTTTTGTAAGGGTCTTGATCTCAAGAATAAAGATGAGTATACCCAAAATCACTAAGTCGAGTCCTATCGTGTACAGTGCAAAGGAACTTGTCCAGAGTTTTTTGTTAATCGGAAAAACAAAATCCCAGAAATAGGCAACAGCTATTAACCCGAATGCCGCAATAAGAAGTTTGGCTGTGGTTTCATAACTCTTCCCTTTTTGCTGAATAAACACACCGGCGTAATATCCGGCTATAACGTTCACAATAGCCGGAATGGTACTCAATAAGCCTTCCGGATCGAAAGCAACGCCCTCACCATGGTATAGGTGGTTTTCTCCAAAAATGAGCAGATCTATTTTATGTCCTGCATTGCCTGTCATGCTGTAATCACCGCCGGTATAAAGAGCCAGCCAATAACCGACCAAAAAAACAATACTCAGCGCGTATACCATCCTTTTGGATAAGAAGTGTATCATCAAACCGGAGGCGCAGTAGGCTAATGCAATGCGTTGCAATACACCCATTATACGGGTGTGGCTAAAAGGAGAAAACTGATACCCGCCTTCGGGAGTTTCTGAGAAAAAGGGAAACCAGTACATAAGAAAACCCAAAAGAAAAATAATAACTGTGCGTTTCAATAGTTTTCCCAATACTTTTCCTGTTCCCATTTGTCTGTATTTGGGCATTGAAAAGCTCATGGCATTACCCACTACAAACAAGAAGGTAGGGAAAACAAGGTCTGTGGGCGTAAATCCGTTCCATGCCGCATGTTCCAATGGTGCGAAGGGCGCTGCGCCTGTGCCCGGGTTATTTACGATTATCATAAAGCAGATGGTCATGCCTCGTAATACATCGAGGGATAAAAACCGGGGAGATAAATTCTGAGTCATAGAAAAAAGTGAGGGACGAGAAATATTTTATCAAAAATAAAAATAAATAGGCAGGTAATACTGGGTATTAAAACACAATGCTGTGCTCTTATAATGTAAGAGGTTTTATGGAAGGAGGAAGATGTGTTACCGATGGTTGGATTCGGAGCCGGCAAGTTGGAGTTATGAGGGTGGATAATAACAGTTCTTTAGGATATTTTTGCAAATTATTAAGATAGTTCTCTTTATTTTTTTCGAAATTTGTATCAACAAAGAGAAAATGATCTTGGTAATTACAATTTAATGCTGTAACTTTCGTTAGTAAAGAAAGGAAAAGCAAAAAAAGTTCTTAAGAAATATTTAACAGAAAAAAATTAAACAAATTACGCAGAATTGCGTCTTAATATAAAGAGTTTGTAAAAACAGTCAATTTTCTCATAAGCAGTTAGTTTTGGTTGCGGCCCCTATTTCTATAGGGGCCAATTTTTTTATATCGCCTTTTTATTTCTTCTTGAAACAAAATAATACGTTACCCACCCTGCAAGCGAACCGGCAATATCAGAGAAAATGTCTTCTATCTCAAAGCTTCTGTTGGCTACCCAGTACTTTTGAATGAACTCCATAGCAATACCATATACAGAAGAAAGTAAAAAAACAAGCCAAAATAATTTCTGAGAAAAATGCTTATAGCTGTATTTGCCCCACAAAAAGACCTGGATGCCAAATAAAATGAAGTGCGCTATTTTATCTAAGAATGGGAATCCTGGCGTTACTGGCAGATCGGTTCCGGGAATAATCAGCAAAATAAAAATCAGAATAGACCAGCTCAGGGCCGTTATTAAGAGATAAAGAGGCTTTTTCATCCTGTTTTAAGCTGTCTCCTATCCCTGAACCAGATCCTGGTAAGCTGCAGCACTCATAAGCGCCGCCACCTCATCTTTGTTGTCTACCTTAAGCTTAACCATCCATCCCTCGCCATAAGGATCGGTATTGATAAGTTCGGGCTTGTTATTAAGCTCAGGATTGATTTCTGTAATCGTTCCCGAAACAGGCAGAAAAAGATCACTGACTGTTTTAACGGCTTCCACAGTTCCAAAAACTGCATCAGCCCCGAGGTGTTGATTAAGGGTTTCAATTTCCACGTATACAATATCGCCCAATTCGCTTTGCGCAAATTCGGTAATACCTATAACAGCAATATCACCTTCTTCAAGGCGTATCCATTCGTGATCTTTTGTGTAATGTAAGTTTTCAGGAAAATTCATGATTATTATTTTGTGTTGCAAAGATTACAAAAAATAATTGTTCTCAAAGTATAATAAAACATGGTCCTTCATAAAGCGCTCCTGCTCGAGCGGGTTCAAAACGGGTAATGATTTGACTGGCTTGAAATGTGGCCATCCATCTTCGTCAATTTTTTCTAATTCATAGTAGCCGCTTCTTGCCAGCAGACTGCAAACGGCCACATGCATAAGATCCTGTTTTTGCTCTTTGGAAAATTTGTTCTGAATTCGTCCAAATTCCTGAATGCCAATTAAAAAAAGAATCGTCTCCATATCCGGACTTTTGCCAAATCGTTCAGTGAGTCGTTCCTCTAATTTGGTCCATCGCAGCTGTAAATCATCTTTTGGATTATCCATTGAGCAAAAATACGCCGGATTCCAATTTGTTTAGTGTATTCCAAGCCTTAATTCTCGTTGAAATCCGAGACGGGTTTGGACATCAGTTCATCATAAAGTTTTTGCGAATCGCGGGTAAGAGCATCGTACGAAATATCAAGCTGGGGCAACAGATCAGACAAAGTGTAAATTCGCCCCTCAAGTGTGAGAAACTTATTGAGGACCACAATTTTTTTCTGTTGCAATATACAATAGCCGCTTTGAAAAGTCCCCCTTTCATATCGTACTATATAACCGGCTTCTTCCAGAATGGCTTCAACTCTTTTTAATGTAGGCTGGTTGTATTTCATTTGAAATTAATACTATCAACAAAGTTAAGATTTATGCAACGATAAACCCTGCCACTTTTCCACAGTTGTGAATAGCAGTGAGCGCAATAAAACAAATATTCCTTATTTGTTGGACATTCGGATTACAGGTACAATCATCTCTTCAAGGCTAATACCACCATGCTGAAAGGTGTTCTTGAAGTAATTAGAGTAATAATTAAAATTATTGGGATAACAGAGATAGCCATCTTCTTTTGCAAAAATAAAGGAGGAATTTACTGTAGGCGATGGTAACCCGGCTTCTTTGGGATCACGGAAAGCTAAAACTTCCTTAGGCTCGTAATTGAGGTTCCTTCCGTGTTTGTAACGCAGATTAGCGGTGGTTTGCTTGTCGCCAATAACTTTATAGGCGGTTTTGACCCTTACACTTCCATGATCTGTGGCTACCACCAGCGTTAGCGGCTTCTCAGCAATCTTTCTCAGCGCCTGATATAATGGAGAATGTTCAAACCAGCTTGCAGTAATACTCCTATAACTCGTTTCATCACTTGCCAGCTCCTTCAATACTTCCATTTCGGTACGGGCATGGCTTAACATGTCTACAAAATTATATACTATGATATTCAGATCGTTCTGGAGCAGGTTATGGATATTATCTACCAGCTTCTGACCATCCTGATGATTCAGCACCTTGGTGTAGGAAAACTTTACATCCCCCTTGTTTAAGCGTTTCAGCTGAGCCCTCAAAAAGTCTTCCTCAAACAAATTTTTGCCCCCTTCTTCATCATCGTTTTTCCATTGATTGGGAAAATGTTTTTCAATATCCACCGGCATCATACCGGCGAAGATGGCATTGCGACTATATTGCGTAGCCGTAGGCAGAATGGAATAGAATGTCTCCTCCTCCTGTATACGGAATGTTTCTGCGAAAGCGGGCTGAATACTTTTCCATTGGTCATAACGCAGATTGTCAATTAGGGCTACAAACAACGGTTTCCCTTTTTCCAGATGTGGTAATATTTTAAAGCGGAACAGCGTATGGCTCATTATTGGGGCATCCGTGCTTTTGGGTTGTACCCATGAGGCATAATGCCTGCTGATAAACTTAAAGAATTCCGTATTGGCCTCATTTTTTTGCGACTGAAAAACCTCGCGCATTTCCGGACTATCGCTTTTTTCCATTTCTAATTCCCAATAAACTAATTTTCTATATAGTTCCATCCATTCGTTATAATCCGGGTTGCTGTTTAATGCCATGAAAAGGTTTCGAAACTCCTGCTGATAAGCGCTTGTGGTTTTTTCTGCCACCAGCCTTCGGTTTTCAATAATCTTTTTTAAACTCAATAATACCTGATTGGGATTTACCGGTTTAATGAGATAATCGCTGATCTGCGACCCGATAGCATCATTCATCAGGTTTTCGGTTTCGTTTTTTGTGATAAGTACTATTGGCAGCTGCTGATTGATTTCTTTGATTTTTGCCAGCGTCTCCAATCCGGTAATCCCCGGCATGGTTTCATCCAGCAACACTACATCTACAATATGTTCTTTTATATAGTCAAGTGCATCGTATCCGTTGGTAAGGGTGTCCACCTCATAACCTTTGTTTTCAAGAAACAACTTTTGAGACTGAAGGCTTTCAATTTCATCATCCACCCATAATATTTTTGCCAATGACATGAATTATAATTTTGTTTTATGTTTAGCTTTTCAAATGTAGTTATTCATTTACCGCTTTTTATCTTTGCGTCAGCTCCTTTATTCTTTTTAACAATTTTACATGCCTTTCAGAAAAATCATCAACGACCCTGTATATGGATTTATTACTATAAACAACCCGTTGATATTTGACATCATCGCTCACCCCTGGTACCAGCGGCTTCGTCGTATTAAGCAAATGGCCCTGGCTCATTTGGTATATCCCGGTGCAGTACACACGCGGCTACACCATTCCTTAGGCGCTTACCATCTGATGTGCAATGCCTTGCAGGTGTTAAAAGAAAAAGGAACTGAAATCACAGAAGCAGAAGAGACGGCTGCAAAAATTGCTATTCTTTTACACGACATAGGTCATGGACCTTTTTCCCATGCATTAGAAAATGTGATCATGAAGGATACCCGGCATGAAGAAATGTCGCTATTATTAATGCAGGAATTGAACCGGGAGTTTAAGGGGCAATTGCAAACTGCTCTGGATATTTTTACCAATAATTATCCTAAGAGGTTTCTCCATCAGTTGATTAGCGGACAGTTAGATGTGGATCGGATGGATTATCTCACCCGGGACAGTTTCTTTACAGGGGTAAATGAAGGAGTTATTGGTTACGACCGAATTATAAAAATGCTGGTGGTACATGATGGAGATTTAATGGTGGAAGAAAAGGCTATTTATTCTATTGAAAAGTTTTTGGTGGCCCGCCGGTTAATGTACTGGCAGGTATATCTCCATAAAACCGTTCTGGGGGCAGAGATGGGATTAGTGAAGATACTGGAGAGAGCCAGACAAATTGGTTTGCAAAACAAAACAAGTCTGGCAGGTAGTACCCTGCGAGCCTTTCTGCTTAATGAATATGCGGGTAATATTGACCGGCACCTACCTCTTTTTTGTGAATTAGATGATATTGATATTATTGCAGCCATAAAACAATGGTGCCATCATCCGGATAAGGTATTGTCCATGTTGTGCAAAGGAATAATGGACCGGCACTTGTATAAGGTAAAACTACAGAGTTCACCCATCAATACAGAAGAGATAAACCACTATACCCATATAGCGATGGAGCAATGGGGGGTAACAGAAGAGGAGGCGTCTTATCTTGTATTTACCGGAGAGGCGGAAAACCGTACTTACAATCCGTTTGATGAGAGCATTAATATTTTGTTTAAAGATGGCACGGTAAAAGATATTTCCAGGGTGGACAATGCTTTGATTCAACAAAACCTGTCTGCCCCGGTAAAAAAATTTTACATTTGTTACTTCAAATAGCATAAGACATGACATTCACAGCCGAACAAATAGCCTTACTGATAAATGGAAAGGTAGAAGGCAATGCAGAGGCCCGCGTGGATTCCTTCAATAAAATTGAAGAGGCAAAAGAAGGTCAGTTGGCTTTTCTGGCCAATCCGAAATATGAAGATTATTTATATGCAACAAAAGCATCGGTAATCATTGTAAATGATACGCTCGTTCTAAAGGAGAAGGTGGAAGGAACTTTAATCAGGGTGCCTGATTCCTATTCTGCGTTTGCCACCTTGCTTACCAGTTATCAGCAAATAATGGCTGAGCAATTAACAGGTATTCAGGAGCCGAATTATATTGCCCCAACAGCCAAGATAGGGAAACAGGTGTATGTTGGCGCTTTTGCTTATATAGGAGAAGGAGCTGTTATCGGAGATCATGTAAAGATCTATCCCAATGTTTATCTCGGAAATGGTGTAACCATCGGAGATTATACGGTTATTCATCCGTCTGTTAACATTTATCATAATTGTAAAGTAGGGCATCATGTAATTATCCATGCAGGTTCAGTGATTGGAGGAGATGGATTTGGATTTGCCCCACAGGCTGATGGCAGTTTTACCAAGGTGCCGCAAATTGGAAATGTAGTGATAGAAGATAGCGTTGAGATAGGCGCTAATACCACAATTGACCGTGCCACCATAGGGTCAACCCTTATCAGGTCGGGTGCAAAATTAGATAACCTCATACAGGTGGCACATAATGTGGAAATAGGTTGCAATACAGTTATTGCAGCTCAGGCGGGTGTGAGCGGAAGTACCAAAGTAGGCAGGAATGTAATGATTGGCGGACAGGCGGGAATCGTGGGACATATTATCATAGCCGATGGTGTAAGAATCAATGCTCAGAGTGGGGTAAGCAAATCCATCAAGCAACACAAGGCTGCTGTTACGGGTACTCCGGCTTATGATTACACCAGCACGTTACGAAGTCAGGCCTTATCCCGGAAACTGCCAGAGTTTGAAAAACGGATTCATGAACTGGAGTCTTTGGTAAAGCAACTTCTTGCTGAAAGAGTATAACCATTTCGCAGATTATGGTAATGAATCCCGCACTCAGATTTCCTATCTTTGTCAGATAACTAAAAAGCATAATAAAGGTGAACTTTAATCCAGACAAGCAGCATACGCTAAAATCAACAGTGAGTATTTCAGGCACCGGCTTACATACAGGGGTTAATGTGGACATGATTTTAAATCCTGCAAATGCTGGTTTTGGAATTCAGTTTCAGCGTATTGATCTTGCCGGTCAGCCGGTTATTAAGGCAGACTGCGATCTTGTAACCGATACTTCCCGGGGTACAACGCTGGAAGATAAAGGGGCAAGGATAAGTACAGTGGAGCATATTTTGGCAGCATTGTCAGGGATGGGGGTAGACAACTGCCTGATTGAGATCAATGGACCGGAAATTCCTATCATGGATGGCAGTTCGGCTCCTTTTGTGGAAATTATTGAAGAGGCAGGAATATTAGAGCAGGAGGCAACAAAACTTTGGTATACGCTGGACAGCAATATTACCTATTATGACGAAGAAAAGCGGGTTGAAATGATAGCAATGCCCGCGATAGAATATCAAATTACCACGCTTATTGATTTTAATAGCCCGGTTTTAGGCACTCAGCATGCCAGTTTGAAACACCTGAAGAACTTTAAAACAGAAATTGCACCTTGCCGAACTTTCAGTTTTTTGCATGAGTTGGAGATGTTATTAGATAATAACCTGATTAAGGGTGGGGACATTAATAATGCAATTGTAATTGTAGATAAGCCAGTAAGCGAACCCGAAATGGAACGCCTGGCTAAAGCTTTTGGCCGGAAAAAAATTGAAATAAAAAGTGGTGGTTATCTGAATAATCTGGAACTTCGGTTTTTGAATGAGCCCGCCCGTCATAAATTGCTTGATATTGTTGGCGATCTTACCCTGATTGGCACCCCCTTGAAGGCTCATATCATTGCCAATAGACCCGGACATGCAGCAAATGTTGCTTTTGCCCGAAAGATAAAACAGCACATCAAAAAGAACAAACAGGTGATGGATGTGCCTATTTATGATCCCAACCAGGTGCCTGTTTATACCACTCAGCAAATAGAAAAAACACTGCCTCATCGTTTCCCTTTTTTGCTGGTAGACAAGATTATTGAACTCACCGACACAAAGATTGTTGGAATTAAGAATGTGACCTTTAATGAACCCTTCTTCGTAGGTCATTTTCCGGGTAATCCAATTATGCCGGGTGTATTGCAGATAGAAGCGCTTGCGCAGACAGGGGGTATTTTGGCTATTAATACGTTGCCACCCGGAGAATATGATACCTATTTTGTTAAAATGGATAACGCCCGTTTTCGGCAAAAAGTGGTTCCCGGCGACACTATGATCCTGAAGATGGAGCTGGCAGCCCCCATTCGCAGAGGCATGTGTGAAATGTTGGGAACGGTGTATGTTGGAAATAAGGTGGTTACAGAGGCAACATTGATGGCACAATTAGTGAAGCGATAATAAATAATATTATCTTTTTCTTATTTTTGCCCTCGTCAGGAAAATTGCCTGGCATTTTTTGTATCTGTAAGAAATTTGAACCAAGAGGTTTCTGTTAAGAAAAAATCATTAATGATTCATCCCCATACGTATATTCATCCAAATGCAAGGTTGGCAACTAACGTAAAGGTTGATCCCTTTACCGTAATTCATCATAATGTTGAAATAGGTGAGGGTACCTGGATTGGGAGTAACGTAACTATTATGGAAGGGGCGAGGATTGGTAAAAATTGCCGCATTTTTCCGGGGGCTGTAATTTCCGCTATCCCCCAGGATCTGAAATTTGAGGGTGAAGATTCGCTGGTTGAAATTGGAAGCAATACCACCATACGTGAATTTGTAACCATTAACCGGGGCACGAAAGAGAGGGGTAAAACCACCGTTGGTGATAATTGTCTGATACAGGCCTATAGCCATATTGCCCATGATTGTTCCATTGGAGATAATTGTATAATCACCAATAACACCCAAATGGCGGGTCATGTAGTCATGGGAGACTGGTCAATTTTAGGAGGAATGTGTGCGGTTCATCAATTTGTTAAAATTGGCGCCCACTGTTATGTCGGAGGGGGTTCTCTCGTTGGGAAAGACGTACCACCTTATATAAAAGCAGCCCGCCATCCCCTGAGCTATGCAGGGGTAAACTCCATTGGACTCAAACGAAGGGGTTTCTCTATAGAAAAGATCAATCATATATTAGATATATACAGAACTATTTATAATAAAGGCCTTAATACCTCACAGGCGCTGGAACTTCTGGAAGAAGAATTTCCTGCTACAGATGAAAGAGATGAAATTGTAACCTTTATCCGGGAAAGCGGAAGAGGCATCATAAAGCGCTATACTAAAAACAGCGTGGATGACGATATCGTTAATTGATACAGGCCGGCGATTTAACAGAGAATGGATTTTCCGTCATTTGACTGTTCAATTTTTTCAGGGTGAAGCCTATGCCATAACAGGCCCAAATGGCTCTGGTAAATCAACACTATTGCAGGTAATAGCAGGGGCACTATCGCCCAGCGAAGGAAATATCCAATATGTTAAAGAGGGAGAAACCTCAGCCTCCGATAGCCTGATAAATCAGGAGAATTTATTCCCGCATCTCTCCATTGCAGCCCCTTACCTTGACCTGATAGAAGAAATGACCCTGATTGAATTTCTAACTTTTCACCACCAGTTTAAGCCTTTTCTTCCTGTTGTCACCATTCCTGAAATTATTGCTCTGGTGGGTCTTGAAAAGGCGGCTCATAAACAGATCCGGTATTTCAGCAGCGGGATGAAGCAAAGAGTAAAGTTGTTGCAGGCTATTTTTTCAAATACCCCTATTTTACTTCTTGATGAGCCGTGCACTAATTTAGATGCTGAAGGGGTAGCCCTTTACCATCGCTTAATTTCTCAATTCTGCAGCAATCGCCTGCTGATTGTAAGCAGTAATGATCAGGCTGAGTATTCCTTCTGCAAAGGACAAATCAGTATCAGCGACTTCAAATCCTGAGCAGATAGTTATCCTGTTTTTGTTTTATCTGCGACTGGCAATGAGCAAATTCAGATCAGTATATTTCAGATTAAACCGTTGACTGAGATAGATATTCGTTAAAGCGCCTTTAAAAAGATAAATACCATTGCGGATATTAAACTTATGCCAGATTAATTTTTCTAATCCTCCTTCATCCCCGATTTCAAGCAATAAAGGCGTCAACACGTTGCTTATGGCCTGGGAGGCTGTGCGGGCAAAGCCAGAGGGGATATTGGGTACGCAGTAATGTATTACTCCATGCTTGATAAATATGGGATTTTCATGAGAAGTGATTTCGGAAGTTTCAAAACAACCTCCTCTGTCAATACAGACGTCCAGAATTACACTTCCTGGTCGCATGATGGATACCATTTCTTCTGTTGCTACAATAGGAGTACGCCCCCCAAAAGAGGATAGGGCGCCTACTGCCACATCACAGGTTTTAAGCTGCTTGGCTAATATCTTGGGTTCTATAACCGAAGTCCACATTCTTACTCCGATATTTCCCTGCATCCGCTTTAACTTATAAATATTGTTATCGAACACCTTTACACTGCTTCCCATTGCCAGAGCGGTTCTTGCTGCATATTCACCTACGATACCTGCTCCTATAATGACCACCTTTGTTGGAGGGATACCAGAGATGCCACCTAACAGCATACCCTTTCCATTATTGGCATTACTTAAATAATTTCCAGCAAGCAGCATCACTGCACTCCCGGCAATCTCACTCATACTGCGAACAATGGGATTGTGTCCGGAATCATCTTTAAAATTTTCAAAAGACAGAGCTGTGATTCGCTTTTCCATCATGGATTGCAAAATCTCCGTCTTCATAACGGGAAGATGAATGGGTGAAATAATGGTTTGGTTCGGTTTTAACAACTCAATCTCACCTTCAGTAACCGGCGCAGATTTCATAACCATATCACACTCAAATACTTCCTTTTTGTTATAAGTGATTTTAGCCCCTGCATCACTGTAATCTTTTTCGGAAAAATGCGCCCCTTCGCCGGCACGATGCTCTACCACCACCCGGTGGCCGTTATTGGTAAGCACACTTACAGCATCCGGTGTTAAGGAGATTCTATTTTCCTGAAATGAATTCTCTTTTGGAATACCGACAAGCAGGTGCGCTTCCCGGGGCTTGATGTCTAAAGTTTCTTCTAAGGTTTCATAATTGAAAGCGGGGGCTACAAATGGCTTCTCTGCCGACATAAACTCAATTGCTTTGAGGGAACAATTTACAAAAAATTATCTGTGAAAGTTAATTTTGAGTAAACGGGTATTATTATCCACAAAATACATGAAAATATCCACCCGCTTTTCCGGTAAGAGAGAGGGTATTCTTTCCGGCCACTCAACAAAACAGAGTTCTATTGAATATAAACATTCTTCGATACCCGACTGGATCGCTTCCTCTTCGTTCTTTACCCGAAAAAGGTCAATATGAAATATTCGTCTGAGTTTGCTGTTTTCAGAATAGTGGTATTCATTAATCAGAGAAAAGGTAGGACTGCTTACATTACCGGTAACTCCTTTCTCTGCACACAAGGCGGCAATGAAACTGGTTTTTCCCATACCCATTTCACCATGAAAGGCAAACAACCTGTCTCCATCCTTCATCTGTTTCCAAAAATGATGTGCACTTTCCTGTAACGTGTCTAATTTGATCACCAACTCCATACCATGCCTGATTTGAAAATAAATTCTTTATAAAAATATTGTAGATGCCTCCTTGTTGCAAAGATACCGGTTGTTTTTAGCGGTTACTGATACCATGTTGCAAAGATATTGTTGCCTGGAGGGATTTGCTTTGAGAGCGGTTGTTAATTTTGCTTTATGGAAAAAATAAATTGGAAAGTGGAAGGAATGGATTGTTCCAGTTGCGCTCTCACTATTAGCAGGTATCTTGAAAAGGAAGGTGCTTATAATGTGGGGGTGAATTTTGTAGATGGAGCAGTCTCCTTTAGTTTAAATGGCGATACCTCTTTACAACAACTGAAAAAAGGCATCCATGTGCTGGGGTATAAAGTGGCAGAGACACATAGTACTCATAAAGATCATGACGATGAATATAAAATGAATATCCATCTAAGGTATATGCTCATCTGTCTTCCCTTTACCCTGGTATTGTTTCTTCATGTGCTGCAACCCTGGCTTGGGTGGCAGTGGCTGAGCAATGCCTGGATCCAACTGGCGCTTTGTCTCCCGGTTTATGCTGTAGGTATGTATTATTTTGGAAGAAGCGCGATAAAAAGCATTCGAAACCGGATGCCCAATATGAACGTTCTGATTGCCCTGGGCGCTACGGCTGCCTTTGGTTACAGCCTTACCGGAACCCTGATGCACCTGGGAGAAAACTTTCTTTTTTATGAAACCGCAGCCACGATTATAACCCTTGTGTTTTTTGGAAATTATCTGGAAAGCCGGTCTGTACAATCCACTCAAAAAGCATTACGAGGTCTGGCAAAATCACAAAAAACCATAGCCAATATGATTGCTTTCGATGAAAACCATCAGGAAGTTATTTTACCTCTGGACAATAAGGATCTTCGTGTGGGAGACCTGATCCTGATAAAAAGCGGAGAATTGGTACCGGCTGATTGTAAGATATTGTGGGGGGAAGCCAGCGTAAACGAATCGCTTCTCACCGGCGAAAGTATGCCCCGGAAAAAGACAGGGAAAGACATACTTATTGGGGGGAGCCTGCTTATAGACGGAACTGTAAAGGCGCAGGTAACCGCAGAGGCGACCAGATCAACACTCGCTAACATTGTAAATCTGGTAAAACAGGCCCAATCAGAAAAACCACCTGTACAACAGATGGCAGATAAAATAAGTGCGGTTTTTGTGCCCGCCGTAATTTGCATTGCTTTTGCCACTTTTGTTATCAATTATTGGGCAATGCGGGATATCTCCGTTTCCCTGATGCGAAGTATAGCAGTATTGGTGATTGCCTGCCCCTGCGCTTTGGGACTTGCCACCCCTGCAGCGATAGCAGTAGGCCTGGGCCGTGCTTCACGCAAGGGTATCCTGTTTCGAAATGCTGGAAGTCTTGAACTTTTTAAGGATGTTAAACATGTAGTGTTTGATAAAACAGGTACGCTCACTACCGGAGAATTGATTATCAAAGAGATTAAAACTATAAATAATAATATCACGGAAGATGAGTTAAAACGGATTGTATACTCCCTTGAAAAATACTCTGGACATCCCCTTGCTAAAAGTATCCCTGTTGCATGGAAAACAAAAAATGATATCCGGTGGAGTAAAATAGAGGAGATAAAAGGATTAGGCATAAAGGCTGAAACCAGGGAAGGAGATGAATATCAGGCAGGTTCTTTCAAAATTGCAGCACACCTCACTACTGATCAGATGCATAATGTTTATATCCTTAAGAACAATGAATTGCTGGGATGGTTAGATGTGCAGGATGAAACCCGACCCGAAGCACTACAGGTGGTTCAATACCTTCATAGCCGGGGTATTACAACTCATTTGTTGAGCGGTGACACCAAAGCCAAGTGTGATTTGCTGGCAAAGGAACTTAATATTGATAACGTAATAGCAGAACAAACGCCTGAACAAAAGCTCACTTTCATAGAATCGCTTACGTCCAAAGCGTCTACAGCAATGGTGGGAGATGGCATTAACGATGCGCCAGCGTTGGCAAAGGCTTCCATTGGTATCTCACTGAGTGAAGCTTCCCAGATAGCTATTCAAACGGCTGATGTGGTGCTTATGAATAGCGGACTAAAAAATCTTCCTCTTGCATTGGGTTTGGGAAGGCATACATTCACGACTATCCGTCAAAACCTGTTTTGGGCTTTTTCTTATAATATAGTTGCCATCCCCGTTGCAGCACTTGGGTTTTTGAATCCCATGTTGGGTGCGCTGGTTATGGGTCTTAGCGATGTAGTCCTGGCCCTGAACTCGGGAAGATTATTCGTCAAAAAAGTAGCGTGATAAGATTATAATAAACCTATCGCGTAAAAGTGTAGGTTTGTTCTGTGGTGTTACCCGCTTCATCAGCCACACTTATTTTTAAGGAATGTTTGCCAGGCGGACAATGATCGTCGAAGCGGTAAATATATCTCTTCCCCTTATCGTTGGAAAACAGCAGCCATTTACCATTTAGTTCTGCTCTAAAATTTTTAACGGTTCCCATATTATCAGAAGCTGTAAATACAAGATTCTTTGCCTTACTCATGTCCTGACCGCTTCCGAAGCCAATCGGGATGATTTGAGGAGGCATTTCATCCAACACCAGTTGAAAACTGCCAAAACTATTAAATTTTGCCATCGCCCATCCGTTTTGCCATTGTGGTTTTACTACCTCTTTCTTTGTACCTGAAAAACGCTGAACAACTATTCTGTTCCTGTTTTTCTCAGTGAGCGCTGTGTCGGGTTTTATCCGCAACATCAATCCTTCCTGCAACGGAATGCGATCTGTACCAATGGTGTGTACCGCAGAAACGACTTCCGGAATGGCAGAAGTGGTTCTTCGGTAAACTATGCGTGCCGAATCGTATAACGATTTTTCTCCGATATAAAATTCGCAGTCATCACTTCCTTCACCCACATTTACCATTAACGGGTAACTCATTTTCCCCCCAGTTACTATTACAGGATTTGTAGCCGGTTTATATTGAACCTTAAACCGCAGACTGGCAGTATTGTTATACCCATCTCTGATTTCAATTCGAAATGGATATAGGCTGCCTTCCCGGAGCTCGATTATGCCGTTCCCCGTTTTTTGCTTATAAATACTATGCGTGTATCCCGGCAATTCTGACAAGTGCTGCAAATATGGGCCTCCTCCGGCTTTTGTTTTATAGTCAATATGAGCGTTTAAATAACGGGTATCATTATAACTGATGGTGTCCATTGTAAAACGAATTATCTCTTCCTTATTATCATAAAGAATTCCCTGGTATACTCCATTGTGGTTGGGCGCTGCCGCTTGCAGATCATAGGTTCCCACTCCAAAACTTATTTTCCTGGATGAAACCGTGATTACAGGCGTAACTGAAGTATAACCTTCGGGTGTTTTTTTAAGAGCAATCATATGAGGCGACTGCTCATAAGTACTTTTATTGCGGTCATAAATAGCTAATCGCTGAATTACCGGTGCAATATTATCTTTAACAGGAAAGCCGAATAAAATGGGATTCAGATTGGTATCATTTGCTGTATTGCGTATTTCAAAATGGAGATGCGGCCCCATTGATCCGCCGGTATTACCGCTTTTAGCGATAATCTGTCCTTTTCTAACCGGAAATTTCCCTTCCGGAAATGTCAGATAAACATTCCAGGATTCCATCTTATACTGCTGTTCCTTTACGTACTGCTCCAGTTCAGGAAAAAAAGAATTCAGATGAGCATAAACGGTAGTCAATCCGTTGGGATGATTAATATATACAGCCTTTCCATAACCGAAAGGCTCTACTTTTATTCTTGCTACATACCCATCCGCTGCTGCATGAACGGGAAGATTCTCCATTCGGTTAGTTTTGAAGTCAAGCCCCATGTGATAATGATTGGGACGAAGTTCTCCAAAGTTGCCCGCCAGGCTTGCCGGTATATCCAAAGGATTAGTAAAAAAGCCTTTCGGATAAATACCAGAATGGTTTTGAGCGAATATGGAGCGACCATATACTGCTAAAAAAAAGCAAAGAATTAAAATCTGTTTGTTCCACATAGATATGCAATATAGGGAATGACTAAACTATTGGCACCAGTGCGGTGTTAAAAAAACATTCTAATGGATTTCTTTTTGAAGTGCATATCTGGTAACAAATACAAAAGAGACCGGATATAAAAAATGAGAGGAACAGGCAAATAAAACAGACCTCCGTGTAAAAAGCTGTTAAATATCCGGATAATTGCGGAAGAGGTTTTTGGGGAAGTGAAATTACTGTTGATTTGTTTAATTCTGGCACTCTCTTTGCAAATAAAATAATACTGCTACAATTCAGGATTTGCGGGGTTTTCAGGGTGAGTGAATAATTTATCAGAAATCTTTTTTAGGGATCAATACGTTATCCTTTCTTGTTAAGAGAGAGTATAAGAAAATGATATTTATACCCTAATTGTGGTAGTTGCAGCGATGGATTTGATTGATATATGGTAATAATCTGTAAAGAGTCGAAAAAAGGCTGAAAATAACATACTTTTTTGAAACTAAAATACAGCGTTTTGCGTCTTTATATTGTCTATAGTAAATAATGTTGAATCCTATTAAAACGAAATGTTATGAAAGAAATAAAAAATAAGGTTATACTGAACCTGGCTATTTTGGTCGGATCGGTACTTGGGGCATTCCGTGGAGAAATTGCAAAACTCAGATTCATTGTTAGGATGAAACATAAGTTTGACATTCGTGACAGGATTCGACACTATAAGGTTATGCTTGATGAATTCGAATTGTCGGCTTTTCATACCAGTTGAGGTCCGGCTTAAAATAATATATTTTGAGACATTCGAAAGGATGTCTTTTTTGTTTTAGGGCAGAGGAGTAAACTCGGTTTGTTTTTATGAGTTCCAAAATTATCCCTGGTATTTCAGCACCTGCCGCCTTTCATTTTGCCGCGATTTGAAATATTATTTGCTGATTAATGGTATTTATTTTTCATCCCTTACCTTTGTCCGGTTTTTTCAGTGCCGACCCAAGGGCTTATACCGAAAGCACTTACCGAATTCTTTCAAAAGATTATCAAAAAATGCCTAAAGACAATTCTATTAAAACAGTTCTGATCATCGGATCAGGGCCTATTATTATCGGACAAGCTTGTGAATTTGATTACTCTGGAAGCCAGTCTGCCCGAAGCCTGCGCGAAGAAGGAGTAAAAGTGATATTAATAAACAGTAACCCGGCTACTATCATGACCGATCCCATGATGGCAGACCGGGTGTATTTATTGCCTCTCACTGTAGAAAGCATTGAGCAGATTTTGGATGAAAACCAGATTGACGCAGTTTTACCCACTATGGGCGGACAAACGGCGCTGAATCTGGCTAAAGAAGCTAATGATTTAGGAATCTGGGAGAAATATAATGTGCGATTGATTGGAGTTGATATCAAAGCAATTGATAAAGCGGAAGACCGGGAGCTTTTCAGAGAATGGATGATCAGATTAAGTATTCCGGTGGCTCCTGCCAGAATTGCCAACTCTTTTTTAGAAGGTAAGGAAGTTGCTCAGGAAATAGGATTCCCTCTTGTAATACGGCCCTCCTATACCCTTGGAGGAACTGGAGGAGGTTTTGTAATGGCTAAAGAAAATTTGGATGATGCACTCAATAGAGGATTGTCTGCCTCACCCATACATGAAGTGCTGGTGGAAAAAGCTGTACTGGGCTGGAAGGAATTTGAGTTGGAACTTTTGCGGGACGATGCCGATAATGTGGCCATAATATGTACCGTTGAGAACTTTGATCCTATGGGTGTGCATACAGGAGATTCAATTACGGTAGCCCCGGCAATGACGCTCAGTGACAGAGCTTTTCAGCTTATGCGCAATACCTCCATTCGCATGATGCGCGACTTAGGCAACTTTGCAGGAGGATGTAATATCCAGTTTGCACTTAATCCCGAAACAGAAGAAATTTTAGCTATTGAAATTAACCCAAGGGTTAGCCGGTCATCGGCCTTAGCCTCAAAGGCTACCGGTTATCCAATAGCCAAAATAGCTACCAAACTGGCTATTGGCTATACGCTTGATGAGTTAAAGAACCAGATAACACAATCTACTTCGGCTTATTTTGAGCCAACACTTGATTATGTGATAGTGAAAGTACCGCGCTGGAACTTTGATAAGTTTAAAGGGGCAGATGATACCCTTGGACTTCAGATGAAATCAGTTGGTGAAGTGATGTCTATTGGGCGAAGTTTCACTGAAGCAATCCAGAAGGCTTGCCAAAGCCTTGAAAACGAGGCAGTTGGACTTGGGTATTATGGTAAAAGCATGATGCGTCATGAAGAAATAGTGGAGTATTTGAAAACCCCAAGATGGGACAGATTATTCCGGATTAAAGATGCGCTTATGATGGGTGTGAGTGTAAAAACTATTTGTGAGGCTACCAGAATAGACCGATGGTTTATCTATCAGATTCAGCAAATTGCCAATATTGAAAAGAAAATAGCCGCCTGCACGCTGCAAACCTTGTCAGATGACTTATTAATAGAAGCCAAACACAATGGTTTCAGTGATGAACAGATATGCAGAATTATGAAGGAAGGTCATGATGAAGATATTTATGAGAGAAGAAAAAAGATGGGACTCAGGCGGGTGTTTAAAATGGTAGATACCTGTGCAGCTGAATTTGAAGCCCAGACGCCTTATTTCTACTCTTGTTTTGAAACTCCTTCTGTCTCCAACGGATCTGAGGTGCAGATTGTACAAAATGAAAGCATTACACATAATGCTAAACGTGGAGACGGACCTGCAAAGGGTTCTGTTATTGTATTGGGATCAGGCCCTAACCGGATAGGACAGGGGATTGAATTTGATTATTGTTGTGTTCATGGGCTTTTGGCTCTCAAAGAATGTGGTTACGAGGCCATTATGGTTAATTGTAATCCCGAAACGGTCTCAACAGATTTTGATGTAGCCGATAAACTTTATTTTGAGCCGGTATTCTGGGAACATTTGTGGGAAATCATTGAATATGAAAAGCCGGTTGGAGTGATTGTGCAATTGGGTGGACAAACGGCTTTAAAACTCGCTGAGCGCCTGGATGAAAAGGGGATAAAAATTATAGGTACCTCCTTCGATAATATGGATATTGCAGAGGATCGGGGACGATTTAGCGATTTGTTAAAAGAATTGGAAATTCCCTATCCCAAATATGGTACAGCTCATGATTCAGATGAAGCGATAGAAGTTGCGAGACAAGTGGGTTATCCGGTGTTAGTTCGTCCGAGTTATGTTTTGGGCGGACAAAGAATGAGAATAGTCTTAAATGATGAAGAACTCGAAAAAAGTGTACTCAGTCTGGTAAAACATCTCCCGGGAAATAAAATATTGATAGATCAGTTTCTTGATCGGTGTCAGGAGGCTGAAATTGATGCCATCTTTGATGGAGAGACATTCCACGTGATGGGAGTGATGGAGCATATAGAACCCGCAGGTATTCATAGCGGAGACAGTAATGCCGTACTGCCAGCCTTTAATCTAAGCCCGCTGGAAGTTACTACCATGGAGTTGTATGCGGAAAAGATAGCCCGCAGACTGAATATAAAAGGATTAATTAACGTGCAATTTGCCATTAAAGATGGTATCGTTTACGTCATAGAAGCCAATCCCCGCGCCTCCCGCACTACCCCATTCATTGCTAAAGCATATCAAATTCCGTATTTGAATATTGCTACTAAGGTTATGCTTGGAGAAGTAAAACTGAAGAATTTGAAGTTTGAGAAAAAACTCCAGGGCTTCGCTATGAAGGAGCCGGTATTCAGTTTCAATAAATTCCCCGGAGTTAATAAAGAGTTAGGTCCCGAAATGAAGTCTACCGGAGAGGCGATTAGGTTTATCAAAGATTTGCGTGATCCGTATTTCCGGACCCTTTACAGAGAAAGGAGCATGCATTTAAGTAAATGATACAAATTTCATGAATGTTACAGATCAATATCATACGACAGGATCCGGTTTATGTGAAGGAAAAGCTTGCTGTGAAACGTTTTTCCGATTTGTCTTTAGTTGATAGAATTCTTACCATTGATGATCAGCGTAAAAAATTTCAAATCGAGTCTGAACAGCTGCAGGCAGAGATTAATAAAAGTTCAAAGGCAATAGGTCAATTAATTGCTAAAGGACAAAAGGAAGAAGCTGAACATGAAAAGCAATCTGTAGCTGACTATAAAACACGAATGGGCGATCTTAGTGCTAAGCTCACTGAGTCGGAACGGTTGCTGCATGAGGAACTGATAAAACTGCCTAACCTCCCATCTGAAAAAGTACCCGACGGAGCAACTCCTGAAGATAATATCATAGTTCGGGAGGCTGGACAACGTCCATCTCAGTTATCCGATAATGCTCTTCCACACTGGGACTTAATTAAGAAGTATGGAATTATAGATTTTGAAACAGGGGCTAAAATTACAGGCACCGGCTTTCCCGTATATATAGGGCAGGGCGCTAAACTGCAACGGACATTGGTAAGCTACTTTCTTGATTTCAATACGGCTGCAGGATATACTGAATTTCTCCCCCCCTTCATGGTAAATGAAGCTTCGGGTTATGGCACCGGACAATTGCCCGATAAGGAAGGTCAGATGTATTTCATGCCGGCTGACAACTATTATTTGATTCCTACGGCAGAAGTACCGGTTACTAATATTTACAGAGATGAAATCATTAAGGAAGAAAATCTTCCCGTAAAAATGACGGCCTATTCTCCTTGTTTTAGGAGAGAAGCGGGAAGTTTTGGTAAAGATGTACGGGGATTAAACAGAGTTCATCAGTTTGAAAAGGTGGAAATTGTACAAATTGTTCATCCCGAAAAGAGTTATGAGGTGCTGGAAGAAATGGTGAACCATGTAGAAAAATTGTTGAACACACTTGATCTTCCTTACCGTATCATAAAATTATGTGGTGGAGACATGAGTTTTACCTCCGCGCTTACCTATGACTTTGAGGTATATAGTGCAGCGCAACAGCGCTGGCTGGAAGTGAGTTCGGTAAGTAATTTTGAAACCTATCAGGCTAACCGGGCAAAAATCCGGTTTAAAGATAAGGCTGGTAAAAACCAATTGGCACATACCTTAAATGGAAGCGCACTGGCTCTCCCGAGGATTGTGGCTGCTCTGCTTGAAAACCATCAGAAAGAAGGTTTTATCTCTTTACCTGAGGTACTCCATTCTTATTTTGGCAGCGATCGCATAAAATTAAGATAGGTAGTTCGATTTTTTAGATCTGAATTTCCTATTGGTTCCACTTCCACAATGGATTTTTTATATCGTGATAAAAAAGGAAAGTCCAGTTTTTCTGCTGACCCTCTTCCCGCCATTGTTGTCGCAATTCCATACATTTTCTGCCGTCATAATCGTATTTGGCAATAAACCTATTTTTCATCTGGTGAAGCTGAGGGGCATCATCAGCGCCGTAAAAAATAGTTTCTCCATCATCGTCTATCCAAAAAACCTGATGCCAGGGACTATGTGCGCCAGTTACCTCATAGCGGATATAATTATCTATAGTGCCGTTGCCATTCAATAGGTGAACATTGTCTGCATGTTGCAGTATTTCAAATTCTTCCGGAATATAGGAGGGAGACCCTTCCTGCAGAGCAAAATTTATTTCTTGTTCCTGTACAAAGTATGTGGAATTGGGAAAGCTAAGGAACCGTCTGCCTAATTGTGCATCGTATTTGCTTAATCCTCCTGCATGATCTTTGTGCAGGTGGCTTATCATGACCTTTGTGATTTCCGAAGGGTTAACATCATGTTCAATACAATTTTTATGAATTTGTAAAACACCATCATCATCTGAAAAGCCAAGGCCGGTATCTATCAGGAGAATATCTCTTGAAGTAATTATTAAAAATGGCTGGATCTCTACCAGTAGGCTGCCTGAAGGTCTTTTCTGGAGATCATCTTCATCAATATCGAAGGGAACAAATTGCTTGGAGCGGTCAATGGTAAAAGCCCCTTCACTTAAAGGAATAATCTTCATCTGCAAAGTCATTAATTTTTTACTAATCAGCAATTTCGAATTATCTGAGTACCATTTGCCGGTCTTTGTCTAATCTTAACAAAATGAATACCATAGCGCTAAAGGTTACAAGTGACAATCCGCCGTAACTTACAAATGGAAGCGGGATACCAATTACAGGAGCCAGTCCAATTGTCATAAACAGGTTAATCGCTATATGAAAAAAGAATACCGATGCTACACCGTAGGCATAACAGCGACTAAACGTACTTCGCTGTCGTTCGGCAATCGTAACAATCCTAAACAGAAAAATGGCATATATGGAAAGAAAAACTACACTCCCAACAAAACCGAAAGCTTCTCCAATAGTACAAAAGATGAAGTCTGTTCTCTGTTCGGGTACAAAATCATAACGGGTTTGAGTCCCTTTCAAAAGCCCTTTACCAAACAATCCCCCACTTCCAATGGCTATTTTGCTTTGCCTCACATTGTAATTTCCGGCATCTTTCTTTTGTGCGGCATTTTTTTCTATATCAGCCATGGCTTCTGCACTTTTGGGGATATAGTCTTTACCAATAGTGTCGTAAATGCGCTTTACCTGATAGGGCTGCAAAACATGGTCAAAGATAAAGGGTACCGCAAAGCGTTGAATACCCACACAAATACCCCAGATGGCTATAATCCAGAATAAAATTGATTTATGCCTTTTGATAGGTTTTCGCATTAAATAAATTGCAAAGAGTGCTATCCCCGTTAAAATAATAGCCAGTAAATTGGGTTCCAGCAATAATGTCGCAACTACCAGAGCGGCAAAAGAAAATCCTACAATTAAAACAATTGCCGGCAGTCCTTCACGAAACATTACCAGAAAAAAGGAGAAATAAACCAATGCCAGTCCGGTTTCTTTTTGGAATATAGCTAATATGGCAGGTGCAATTACGATGGATGCGGCTATCAGTTGGGAGCGGAGTTTATTAAAATCAGTTTCAACGCGGGAAATATATTTAGCAAGAGCCAGATTGGTGAAAACAATACACAATTGTATGGGTTGTAGTTGAAAGGCCTCACCAAACCTGATAATTGATTCTGTTCCTTTAATATTAGAGTGAAAAGGGAAAACCATGAGTAACAAAATAATTCCCAGGGTATACCACAAATTAGCCGTAGCGGTGAAAAATTTACTATCTGTCAGCAGAATAATAATCCCCAGAAACAGCGACAGGATAAAGAACATAGATTGCTTCCCGTAATCCGTTCTGGAAGAAAGGAAGCTGTTAATAATTCCATCTCCCTCTGCATAAGTAGCTGCAAAAATGCTGATGATACCAATAATGCACAATAAAATATACAGCCAGAGCAGAAGGCTGTCTATTTTTCTTACAAATCCGTTATTATGGGTTTCCATCAGATTATTACATTTTTTTGGAGTGCAGATATTTTTTAATATAGCTACTGTCTTTTCTCAGATTAAAATAAAAATAAGCCCGCGTTGAATCTGCAACAAATTGTTTTCTTTTTATATAAGATGGCATTAGATTGGTACCTGCAATCCTTTCCACATCTTTCATGCGTTCTGTTCTAATAGAGTCGGTAAGATACTTTTCTATCAGGAAGGAGGCAATGGGCGCAGCCCATGTAGAACCAAATCCTGCATTTTCAACTGCAACTGCTATGGCAATCTTAGGGTTTTCCCTGGGAGCGAAACACACAAACATAGAGTTGTTGGGAAGTTTGATTCTTTTTCCGTCTAAAATGGTGTATTTCTCCGCAGTTCCTGTTTTTGCACAGATACTAATACCAGGAATTTTGGCGCTTCTGGCAGTGCCGCTTTCCACCACGTCCTGCATACCGGAATGGATGGCTTCATAATCCTGGTCTGATATATGCGTCAATGCCGCATGTTTTTCTCTGAATGGATTCAGAATGCTGTCTTTTGCGGTTTCATTTTCAATACTGGCTACAAAATGGGGGGTATAAAAATATCCCTTATTGGCGATTATGCACATGGCATTGGCAAGTTGCACCGGAGTAGTCTGCATTTTATCCTGTCCTATACCGAGGGTAACATTAGTGCATGAATTCCATGCTCCCCTGTAGTCTTTATTGTATTCCGTAGTATCGGGGATATTACCTGGCAACTCATTAGGCAGATCAATGCCTAATCTTTGTCCAAAACCGAAAGCATTCATATAATCTTTCCAGTGGGTATAGCCTTTTTTCACAGATCGGTCTTTATTATTGTCAACACTGAGCCGGTATATCTGCGAAAAATAAGAGTTGCAGGAATTGGCTAAGGCCAGTCGAATGTTAGCTGCATGACCCGGATTAGAATGTTCGCATCTGATTACTTTTGCACAACCATAATAGGCTCCGCTACAGGCATAGCCATAATTTGCTGTGATCACACCCATATCCAACGCTACCAACCCGCCTAGGGGTTTAAAAGTTGATCCGGGTTCATATAAACCCCGGGTAGCTCTGTTCATCAGAGGGGCGGAAACATCCAAAACCAGGTTCGCATATTTTTTCTGACGCGTACTCCCCGTCAGATCGTTCGGGTCAAAAGTCGGTCCCGAAGCCATGGCAAGGATACCTCCTGTTTTGGGATCAATAGCAACTATACTGCCTACTTTATTAGTCAGTAGTTTTTCGGCCAACTGTTGCAAATCAATATCCAGGTACGTATATAAATTACGACCCGTAACAGCGGCTGTGTCGTATTTACCATTTTCCCACGATCCCTGCAACCGGTTTCTGTTATCCTTAATCAGGTTTTGAATTCCCCTTTTCCCCATTAATACACTTTCATAATATTCCTCTAACCCTGATCTGCCAACAAAGTCGCCTATCTGGTAGAAATAATTACTTCGCCTGATGATAGCCGTATCCACTTCTCCGATGTCGCCCAGTAAATGAGCGCCGGCATTGAATAAATAATTTCTAATCGGGCGCTCAACGAGGGTAAATCCAGGAAACCGCCAAATGTTTTCTTCCAGTTTTGCCTGAATGTCTACCGGTAGTAAACCGGCAAAAACCGAGGGGCGATAACGTCCGTTTCTGATGATAGCAGTTATTATTCTTTCTCTGAATTCAGCAGAATCAATACTTAAGAGATCACATAAAAAGCTGGTATCCACTTTTTTCACTTCATAGGGCGTGACCGTTAGATCGTAAATGATAGTATTATTCAAAACCGCTTTTTTATTTCGATCAAAAATGATCCCGCGATCAGGATAAACTACTTTTTTATAAACGGCATTATTAAGGGCCTGAAGTTTATATTTATCTGAAACCACCTGAAGAATAAACAGGCGAACGACAATGATTAAAAATGCCGCTCCAAAAATGAGTCTTATAAAAGTCTGTCGTGATTGATTAAAAGCAGGCATAGTACCTCCTAAATATTTGTCCTGAACTTCTGTTTTCTATAAAATAATACATCGGTGACCATAATCAACAAAAAGCTAACGCCCGTAGTGGCGATAACCTTGCCTATAAAATACCAAAAATTTGCAAACTGAAGCCATTCCAAAAAAACAAGATATGCGTTATGGACGAAAGCCAGTACCAGTATATATACAGAGTAAGAAGACCAGCCCATGCTGGAAGGGGCGGGATCAACATAATTAAAGCCTGTATCTTCCTTCGACAAGAGAATGTTTATCATAAAAGGGCGCAGATAAGCGATTAAGGTACAGGCCGCCGCGTGTAAGCCTGGAGTTTTGGTGAAGAAATCGAGACAAAGACCAAATAAAAAACCAATGATAGTAAGTGAAAACCGGGGTATCCTGAAAGGTAGCCATAATAGAAAAAGAAAATACAAATAAGGCGTAATGAATTGATGGATAGGAGGTATCTTATTCAGAATAAAAACCTGAAATAAAATAAAAACTATAAAACGGGTGATATTTCTTAATAAATCACTCATTGCTACTCCTGTTTGTTTACAGTTTTTTCCAGCGCATCCTGCTCTGCTTTTTGCAGATTTTTTACTGCATACACAAACTGAATGTTAAAGAAATTGGTTGAGGGTTTTACTTTCAATACAAAAAAATTACTTCCCTCCTGGTGTTCGATGTCAGTAATAGTTCCAACTGGTTGTCCGGGAGGAAAAGTGGAATATCTGCTGGTTACAACCGTATCGCCAATTTTGGGTTGAGCCGATTTGGGAATATTTCTAAACGTCAATATTTGGGGATCTTTTCCATCCCAATCTATACTTCCGGTTTCTCCTGAGTTCAGCAGGCTTGCACTAATCCGGCTTTGCCGGTGCAAAATACTCATAACTATCGCCATGTTGGGACTAACATTTACTATGGTGCCGATGATACCGGTTGGGCTTACCACTGCCATATCTTTACTCAATCCCTGATTAGATCCGCGGCTTATGGTTAAATAATTGGTTTGTGAGGTAACCGAGTTGTTAATGACTTTAGCCGGGAAGTATTCATAACGGCGGAAAATTTCGAGGGAATCTACCTTTAGAGAATCCAGTACCAGTTCGGTAGCCGTATCTATCGGAAGGAAATCGGCTTTAAGTTTGTTTCGCAAACGGAGATTTTCTTCGAGCAGTTGCTCATTGGTTTTCCTCAATTGGAAATAATATTCAACGGCGTTGTATTGTTTGTTTATTTTACCTGTTATCTCCCCAGCCACATCCATAAATGCAGCCTCATGAAATTTATTATAATGGAATAGCATATACAGGGAAAAGACCTGCAGTATTAAGAAAAAGAGGAAATTGAAATAGCGCCGGATAAAAATAAAAACATTTCGCACTTCATGTGTTTTTACAATACTGTTGTGGGGATATTACTGTTCTTTTCTTTAGCAACTGGATAAACTTTATGGTATTGGAGTTTCTTATCTCATTACAAACGGATAACGCTGATAATTTTTCAAAGCTATTCCGGTTCCCCTCACCACGCTTTTTAAAGGATCATCAGCTACATGAACAGGGAGTTTGATTTTTTGACTGAGTCGCTTGTCCAAACCACGAAGAAGCGCTCCGCCACCGGTAATATAAATCCCCCTGCGATAAATATCAGAAGCCAGTTCCGGAGGTGTTGTTTCCAGCGCTTTTAATATTGCTTCTTCAATTTTGAAGATACTCTTGTCTAAGGCTTCGGCCACTTCCTGATAACTTACCATGATCTGTTTTGGAATACCGGTAACCAGGTCGCGTCCGTTAACGGGAAGATCGTCAGGAGGATTGTCCAGATCTTTCAGGGCCGCCCCTATTTGAATCTTAATCTGTTCCGCAGTTCTTTCTCCTATAAGGAGGCTATGATAGCGACGTAAGGCTTCCATAATATCGGCTGTAAATTCATCACCTGCAATACGAATAGACTGGTCACAGACGATACCGGCAAGAGCAATTACAGTTATCCCGGTAGTACCCCCGCCAATGTCCACAATCATATTACCTACAGGTTCTTCCACATCTATTCCTATACCCAAAGCCGCTGCCATAGGTTCATGCAGCAAGTACACTTCTTTTGCCCCGGCTTGTTCCGAACTGTCTCTGACTGCTCTTTTCTCCACTTCCGTGATACTGGAAGGTATACATATCATCATTCGCCAGCTGGGAGGGAAGAGTGGCTTTTTGGGATAAATCATTTTGATTAACTCCCGAATCATCAATTCGGCAGCATTGAAATCTGCAATCACGCCATCCTTCAGCGGACGAATAGTACGAATGCTTTCATGGGTTTTTTCGTGCATCATTAGTGCCTTTTTGCCCACCGCAAGTACATTTTTCGGATTATTTCTGTCTAAAGCTATAATGGAAGGCTCATTTACTACTATTTCTTCATTATGAATGATTAGAGTATTCGCTGTCCCCAGATCTATAGCAATTTCCTGTGTAAACCAGTTAAAAAGACCCATAATTGATATTGGAGAAAATTAGTTCTAAAATGATGTTTGCAAAGTTGTCATAAATAATTTGAAATACAACGACAAAACCTTGATTTTTATTGACTTTGAAGGAAATAATTTTTTTTCATATATAGTTTGTTGCCGCCCTGCGATGATTTTTGGCTATCCAGGGTGTGTGGCTTGCAAACGTTTCTAATGCCTAAAGAAGGGCCGTTGATGACTGAAGGGCAGGCTCAGAGGAACTCATAGCCAATATCTGAACGATAGTGTTTGCCGTCAAATTGGATAGTGTCCAGGATAGCGATAGATTTTTCGACCGCTTTTTGCAGCGAATTGCCGAAAGAAGTAACTGCTAATACTCTTCCTCCATTAGTTTCTATGGCGCTATTATTCGCTTTTGTGCCTGCATGAAAAATAAAGGCATCGTCTTCATCCAGCAGATCAAGTCCTTCAATGGGGAGTTCCTTTAAGTATTCACCGGGATATCCTCCACTGACAGCTACTATCGTAGCCGTATGTCTGGGGTCTGTTTCAATATATTGGTTTTTCAACTGTTTTTGAGCGGCAGCTTCAAAAAGAGACACCAGATCGTTTTTCAGCCGGGGCAGTACAGCCTCTGTTTCGGGGTCTCCCATACGACAGTTATATTCAATGACGTATGGATCATCGCCCACCTTTATAAGTCCAAAAAAAATGAAGCCGGTATATTCAATTTTTTCTTTCTTAATCCCATTAATAGTAGGTTCTATAATGGTTTGAACCACTTTTTGCATAAAGGAGTTGTCGGCAAAAGGAACGGGACTGATAGCGCCCATACCTCCGGTGTTTGGGCCTTTGTCTCCTACATCTACTCGTTTATAATCTTTTGCCTCGGGTAATAAAACATAATTTTCGCCATCGGTTAATACAAATACGCTGAGTTCTATTCCCGTTAGATATTCTTCAATTACCACTTTCTTACTTGCCTCACCAAATTTGGCGTGTTGTATCATCAGTTCAAATTCGGCAATTGCCTCTACGTGATTCTGACAGATAAGCACGCCTTTTCCGGCAGCCAGACCATCGGCTTTTAATACAATTGGTGTAGGATGAGTTTGCAGGTAGGCCACTCCTTCTTCATAATTCTTTTCATCAAATTCGCGATAGGCGGCGGTTGGGATGTTATGGCGTTGCATGAAAGCCTTTGCAAAAGCTTTGCTCCCTTCCAATTGTGCCCCTGTCTTAGAAGGGCCTATAACCATTATGGAATTGAGTTTCGCATCTTTTTTGAAAAAGTCGTAGATGCCTTTCACGAGCGGTTCTTCCGGACCAACCACAACCATTGTTATTGCGTTGTCCAGGCAAAATTGCCTGATGCTTTCAAAATCTGTAACTTTAATATTAACATTGGTGCCATTCCCGGTGGTTCCCGCATTACCGGGTGCAATAAAAAGTCCGCTGCATTTATTGCTCTGACTAAGTTTCCATGCAAACGCATGTTCCCTTCCACCGGAGCCCAGAATTAGAATATTCATAATAAAACACTTAAAATAATACAACTGCGAAAATAGAGCGATAAGATCTTAAATTATTATTTTTTTTGAAACCTGCGCCGATTAGCATGATTATGCTCTCAAAATATGTACTATATTGGTGTTGTATAACCCCAACGTTCAACATAAAATTTATGACTTAATGAACCAGGCATCTTCCAAAAAACATCCTAAAGGCTTGTATGTTTTGTTTTTTACAGAAATGTGGGAACGTTTTGGATATTATTTGATGGTGGGTATCTTATTCCTGTATCTCACGGATACCCGCACGGGAGGAAAAGGTTATGATACCAGGATGGGGGCAGATGTGGTTGGTTCCTTTATCGCGTTAGTTTATCTTACGCCTTTTATAGGAGGACTGATAGCCGACCGTTATCTGGGTTATATAAAGTCTGTTTTTCTGGGTGGTATGCTAATGGCTTCGGGTTATTTGGGGCTCGCTTTTCCGGGGAATACTGCAATGTATATTTCTTTGGGATTGATCGTTGTAGGAAATGGTTTTTTCAAACCGAATATCAGCACTTTATTAGGAAACATCTACAACAAAGAAGAATTAAAACCATTAAAAGATTCTGCTTATAATATCTTTTATATGGGCATAAATATTGGCGCACTGGTTTGTAATTTTGTTGCCGCCTACCTTCGAAATAATTACGGATGGGGCTATGCTTTTGCTGCTGCCGGAGTGGGAATGATTTTTGGTTTGATCTGGCTGTCAACAGGAGTAAAACATTTAAAACATGCAGATATCAAGCGGCCCATGCAGCCTGGCGATATGCCGCTCTCAAAGATATTTATGTCAGTATTTCTGCCAATGATAGTTTTTGGTATCATTGGATGGTTTATCCCTGGAAACATATTCGGTTCTGATTCTAATGATGCGTTCATTCTGGCCTGTCTGCCAGTAATATTTTTCTATGTTCGTTTGTGGTACACAGGCAGTAAAGAAGATAAAAGAAGTATAGGTTCTCTCTTGTTTATATTTGCCATTTCGATCATTTTCTGGACCATCTATAATCAAAATTCCACGGGATTAACCATTTGGGCAGAAACCTATACTAACCGGCAGGTATCTTCCGGTATAGAAGAAATGGCTGGAAAAATTGATATGCTGCAATCGGTGAGTACAAAGCCGGAGGAAGTATATCAGGTGGATCAGTACTTACGGACCGTTACTGATGCGAAAGGGAAGCCGGTCAAAACGATAGGGCCTAATCCTTATTTCAATAATTTACCTAAAGAAGACTGGCCGAAGGACGGCGGAGAATTAAAACTGATGAATGCAGAACTATTTCAATCCATCAATCCCTTTTTCATAGTATTCCTAACTCCAATTATTGTGGCTTTCTTTTCCTTTTTGAGGAAAAGAAAAAGGGAACCATCTACTGCTGGAAAATTTGGCTACGCACTTATCATTTCGGGGCTTAGTGCGCTGGTAATGGTTGTAGCAATCATGTCCGTTTCAAGTATATATACCCATAAAACCAATCCCGGCTGGCTGGTTTTAACTTATGGCGTGTTTACAGTAAGTGAAATCTGCCTGAGCCCAATTGGATTGTCACTGGTGTCAAAACTTGCCCCTCCCCGTTTAACCGCTTTGATGATGGGAGGCTGGCTCTTATCCACTTCGCTGGGAGGCAAGGTAGCAGGCGTGATGGCAAGTTTCTGGGATAGTTTTCCGGATAAAAGGTTATTCTTTGCCATTATTGCAATTGCCGCCATACTGGGTGGTGTACTAATCTTTTCCCGTCTAAAAACCCTCAATCAGGTAGTGAAGGAAAAAACCGGCTCAGTATAGATTTCAATTCAGAGAATTGGAGCCATAACTGTCTTTCCTAATTCAATTAATTATTGATAACGACAACCGTGGTATTGATCAACACCGGTTGTCGTTATCACAAAATAGGCTATCTGGATATCTGACGCGACCGACCTCCTTGTCTGAAGCCTTCCATTTTTTTCATTTGTTCAGTAGTAAGGATAGATTTCATGTTTTCGTGTTGTTGTTTCCACACGGTCATGATTTGTTCCTTTTTCTGACTTTCAGAGAGATTCTGGCTTTCACGAATATCTTTTATCTTTTCCTGTGAAGATGCCCTGAGTGCTTCTACCTGTGCGAATTGTTCTTTGGATAAACCTAAATCAGCCTTCATCCCACCCCTCATGCCTTTACCTTTCATACCAGGTCTCCCGCCTTTATCCTGTCTCATTTTTTGCAGTTGTGATTTTTGTTCTGCGGTGAGCACGTTTTCTGTTTCTGATTTGCGTTTTGTCCGAAGGGCCTCCATCTGTGTTTTGTAATCCTTCATGGTAATAGAAGACTCTTTCTTTTTAAGATCGGTTACGGCTGTACGAAAGTCATTATTGATTTTCGCAAGTTGATCCTGTTGTTCTTTGGTAAGATTAAGGTCTTTAAAACGATCGTGATGCATGCCTTGTTTCCCCTGATGCTGACGGTAGGTTTTGGGTTCCCTGTTGGTTTCGTTTCCGTCTTTTTGCTGAGCCTGCAAAGCAGGGAAAGCCAATGCGAGTGCCACTATGGCTAATGTAATTCTTTTCATGATTCAAAATTTTTAGAGATTATACAGGATAGACCTGCTACTCTTTTCAAAGTTTAATCAGGTTAGGTAACAAAGCCCTAAATAGATGTCTAATACACCCCTAAAGGTGTAATCTTTAACCTTGATTAACCTTGAGGCGTGTTTTTTCACTGATTCGGAAACATTTTACTGCCATTAGTTCGGCGGTTTTATTACAGACTTTAATGGAACTTTTATACATCCTGGCTGTCTATTGGCCCTGAGCCATACTATACGCTTTTTTGTCTCCCCACATATTCAACAGTTCAGATGAACAAATCTTGAAGTTGCCACTTAAACTTACATACAAGCCCAAAACATCTTGTTGCGTAAGCGCTTCATCATCCAGACTTTCAAATCGTACGTTATACAGATTCACCAGATTGGTGTATACCGAGCCGGTAGGCCATACCTGTGTGCCGCGATTACTGATATTCACCAGTTTGAATTTTACACCAGCATGGCGCTGACATTTTGCGGCAATGGCAGCGGGTTGTTCTTCGCTCTCAATGAACATATCCACCCCTACGATGATTTCATTTCCTGTTTCCTGGGAAATCATCATTGCATTTTGTTGCAATTTAAAGGGAGTAGGAGTGCCAGGTTTGTTGGTGATAACCGGCTTGGCATTGAATTCTGGTTGTTTACCCAGATTGCGGATTACAGCATTGGCAAATTCTGTGGTATTTACAGCGGGTTTGACAGGATTGCCAAAATCACCTGTATGCACTCCGCTCTCCAGGGTATAAAGAAGTGCATTTTCAATTACTGCAGCATTTTCAGTTAAGCCAACGTGCATCAGCATGGAAATTCCACTAAGGATTAAAGCGGTTGGATTTGCAATGTTTTTGCCCGCAATGTCGGGCGCCGTACCATGTACAGCTTCGAAAATAGAAATATGATCGCCTATATTTGCTGAAGGAGCAAAACCCAGCCCTCCCACCAGTCCTGCACAAAGATCAGACACAATATCGCCCTGCAGATTAGTGAGCACTAAAACGTCAAAATTATTAGGCTGTGTCACCAGTTTCATGCACAAATCATCTACAATGATATCATCGGCTTTCAGATCGGGGAATTCCTTTGCTACCTCGTAAAAACTGTCCAAAAATAAACCGTCTGTTATTTTCATGATATTAGCCTTGTGCCCGCAGGTAATACGGAGCGCATTTTTCCGTTTTGCCATTTCGAAAGCATAGCGGATCACCTGTTCACTGCCGGGTCGGGTTATAAACCGACGGCTAAGTGCCACATCATGGGTAAGCATGTGCTCGATACCACCATAGGTATCTTCTATGTTTTCCCTTACCACTGTGATATTGATAGGTATCCCTGCTCTGGAGAATACAGTATCCACGCCGTGCAGGGTTTGAAATACTCTTTTGTTAGCAAAGGTATTCCAGGTTTTTCTGGCGGTGACGTTAATACTCTTTACGCCCTTGCCTTTTGGTGTTTCCATTGGGCCTTTAAACAATAATCCCAGATCTTCTATAGTCAATCGTGCCTCCGGAGTCATTCCGTTAGAGAAACCTTTATCAAAAACCCATTTTCCCATATCTACAAATTCATATTCAAGAGGAACTGCATTAGCCTTAAATATGTTTAAAGTAGCATCCATGATTTCGGGTCCGATCCCATCTCCTTTAGCTATAGCAATTTTCATAATGAAATAAGTTTAATGTTTAAAATAAAGAAATATTCAAAATATGCGTAAAGGTAAACCTGAAATGAATTCTCCCCGAAAAACCGGACTTATTCCTCTCTCTGTCAGAGTTTTTCGCTACTTTTAACCCAAATTTTGGTAAGATAATGATCTCAAAAGTAACGGAAGGTGTAACGGTTTCGGTGGAGACATTTTATCAACCCGATTACAGCAATCCCGTTAGCGGTGAATTCATGTTTGCTTACCGCATCACGCTGCAGAACAACAATGCTTTTCCTGTTAAGTTATTGCGCAGACATTGGTTTATTTTTGATAGTAATGGGTCACAACGGGAAGTGGAGGGAGAAGGTGTGGTAGGTGTTCAGCCGCAGATTAACCCCGGCGAACAGTACCAATATGTAAGCGGGTGTAATTTGCGTACTGAAATGGGTAAAATGTATGGTGTTTATGGTATGGAAAACATAGTGTCCCAAAAGCAGTTTGAGGTGAAAATACCGGTGTTTGATATGATTGTACCGTTTAAAATGAATTAATATATTCTCAATCGAAAGCAGTAGCTTTGCAATCTCTCGATCAAATACGGATATAACTTTTAGAGTATTCTATTGAGTAAGAGAATAGAATTGAAGTTGATTTAAAAAATTGTTTCCCTGAATAGAGTGAATTTTCATTGTCGGTTATAACATCCCTTAAACTGTCTTGCACAAATAAAATTTAACAATAATTCATGTATAAAGTTACTTTTAACAATAAGAATAAGGTTTTCTTTAATGCGCTTAAAGCTAATGTTGATCAGTATTTTATTGATAATAATTTGCGGAAAACCGGCAACTGGAAATTATATCTGAAATCGGCTATTCTTATCCCGGCAGCAATTTTATTATATCTGTTATTATTGCTGGCACCCTTAAATCTCTTTATGGGAGTACTGTTAAGTGCACTTTTTGGATTTACCTTGGCCTGCATCGGGTTTAATATTATGCATGATGCCTGCCACGGCAGCTATTCTACCAGAAAATGGGTGAATGATATATTTGGGCTTAGTATGAATGCTTTAGGAGGGAATGCGTTTTTGTGGAAATTGAAGCATAATATTGTTCATCATACGTACACGAACATTGATGGCATTGATGATGATATCAATAATATGCCCTTTATGCGGGAATGCCCCACTCAACCCTGGAAGCCTATTCATCGTTATCAGCAATATTATATGTTCTTCTTATATGGCTTTACCTCAATTTTCTTACTCTTTATAACGGATTATATTAAGTATATAACCCGCAAGGTTTATACCACGCCATTAAAGCCGATGAGCTTGAATGAACATCTGATTTTCTGGATATCGAAATTATTATATATTGTTATCACTATTGTTATTCCAATACTCGTACTTGGATGGAAGCCCTGGCTTCTGGGTTTTTTGGTGATGCATTATGTTTTGGGACTTACCCTTGCGGTGGTGTTTCAATTAGCTCATGTGGTGGAACATGCTGAATTTGAAGTAGCGGGTATTGAGCCTGTAAAAATTGAAAACGAATGGGCTATCCATCAGGTAAAAACTACGGCTAATTTTGCTGCTAATAAAAAAATTCTAACCTGGATTTTAGGCGGACTGAATTTTCAGATTGAACATCATCTCTTTCCGCGAATTAGTCATATTCACTATCCGGCGATCAGCAAAATAGTGCGACAAACCTGCCAGCAGTTTGATCTGCAATACATCTACTTCCCTACCCTGGGTTCAGCAGTGGCTTCTCATTTTCGTATTATGAAACAATTGGGAGAGAAGCCGTAGGGAATACAATGAAGCATAGGTAAGAATCAGGAAAACCAAATTTGGGGCATTAGTTGTTTGAATTGGAATGACTTTCTCATATTAGTGTGATATTTCAATGCACCATGAGCAGGATAAATAGAGAAGTAGGGATTTTGAATTCAGATGAATCGCTGAATGATTCGTCTGCCGTGACAGGGAACAATTATTCAAATCGTTCTCTACTCCGTTATCCGGGGGGGAAAACCAGAGGGCAGAGTTCATCACGAGATTTTTCCCAAAACGACTGGATTATCTTTTGCCTCCTTTTTTTGGCAGTGGTTCCATTGAATTGATGATAGCGGCGCAAGGAACCCGTGTTTATGGGTATGATATATTTTCACCATTAGTCGAGTTCTGGCAGTGTGTGTTTGCCAGGTCGCAGGATCTTGCAGCGGAGGTGGAACAATCTTTTCCACTTTCAAAAACATCTTTTTATGAATTGCAACAGACCCAAACTCATTTCAACACAAAAATAAAAAGGGCGCACTGGATATTGTCCTATAATGATTGTGAACAGATTCGGGAAATGTATAAAGGCTTTCATATCCTTACCCCCAACTGGAAATATGGGATGAGTATTGATAAAAGT
>CAZFGP010000004.1:49259-59183 GCA_964518685.1 uncultured Terrimonas sp. | reverse complement strand
CACCATTTTTCTGGTAAGGGTTTTCTTAATGCATATTCACCTATAATATCATTTTCATCTTTATCTGTGGCCCACCGTTGTCTTTCAGGCTTAACCAGCCGTTGAATAATTTCATAACAAACTGGATATGTTTTAGCTTTTTCTTCTGTCCAATCAAAGAAGTTTATGACCCATCTACTTGGACTTTGGTCCGGGTTATTATTTAAGTCATCGCCATTTAGATATGGAAACAACACATCCTTGTTTCGTGAGTCTTTTACAATTAACGATTCCGCTTCATTAGGTTCAAGCACAAATCCTTTACCTAAAACAATACTTCCTTGGAAACTTTTGTTTTCGTTTTGTTTTAGCGGAAACGGATTACCTAAAGTTTCAGCATCATCCAAATAGGGTGTTATCGTTTTTACCTCTTTAGTTCCTAAATAGAATTTTCCTTTCCAAGGTTGTTTGGTAAGAGTTACTAATGCCACTTCAACTGCTGCCACTCCAGGCCATTTGGTACTTTTTACTGCGTGGTTAATAGAGCCGCCTTGTCGTACAATTACATCCAATCCATCTTCACGGGCCTTACCTTGTGCAATGGTGTTTGTAGAAATCAGAGATTGAAATCCTTTGGGTTTTATAATGGTGAATATTCTTCTGAAGAAATAGGTTACTAAATCTACCGCTCCAATAGGAGCAAACTGATATTTAATACTTTCCAAGAAAGCATCTCCAAATGAGCCACTCAATTTTTGTCCACCCAGAAAGGGAGGATTACCCAATATACAATCAAATCCACTACTTCGACCTTGCTCAGTGGCTGCTTCACTAAACACTTCCGGAAACTCAATAAACCAATGGAAGAAGCGCTGCTCTTGGGCAACGGTTGTTGCTTTGGCTACTTTTCTATCCTGCCAGCCTTTGTATCCGCTCAGTATCAGGCGGTAGTCGGCATCCGTCATCAGGTACTCTTTATTGGCTTCAGTTTTAGGTATAAAAAACTGGGCACACTGTGTATCGGCCATTGCCTTTAAAAAAGTAAAGCCTTTGCCATCTATAAATTTTTTGTAAGCATTACCCTTGCGTTCAATTTCTTCGGGTGTAGTTTCGGGCAGTTGGCGAAATGTTTTGTATTCAGCCATTGCTTCCTGCACAGAGTTTTCGGTGCTTTTTTCAAACTCCGCTTTTAACTGCAAGGTTTTGGCAGCTCTTTCTTTGCGTTCCTTTATGTTTTTATCCCGCCATGTTTTGGCAAGGTCTTTATCATCACCGGGCAGCGTTTTAAAGGCTTCATCGGCTATGCCGTTTTCCAGTTCGCTGCGGTGTGCCAGCCCCACAATGGCATCGCCACATTTTATGTGATGGTCTAAAAAGTTCAGGGGTTCACCGGGATTATGACTTTCGAGCCACAAGGCTACTTTGCACAGTTCTACGGCAAGCGGGTTTTTATCCACACCGTAAATGCAGTTTCTTATCACCTGTTTCAATGCCTTTCGGAAACTCTGCGGATTGGGCTGCTGTTCGCCACTTTCTATGCGGGCTATTTCGTGGGCTATCCTGCGGGCCGCACTTAGCAATATATGGCCGCTGCCACAAGCCACATCGGCTACTTTCAGGCTCAGCAAACTTTGTATGGCAGCATCGGCTGTGCTTTTGCCTTTGTAGTATGGCTGCACTCTGTCCTCAATCAGGTATTCCAGCGAATGTTGTATGAGGGGCTTTACCAAATCTTCTGGTGTGTAGTGCGATCCGGAAGAGCTGCGTTCGCTGCCTTTTTCATAGGTAAATTCGTAGTTGCGACCATCGGTATGGATCACGGGCGACAATTCGAGCAAACCTTCATAAATGGAACCCAGTTCTTCTACATCCAGGCTGCGGAAGTTGATGAGTACCCTATTTTTTTTGGCATCTTCAAACTCGTTCAGACTTCGGATACATTCCAGCAACACGCGGTTGTTGATCAGTGATTCACGAATGTCTTTGATGGCCGAAGGTTGAAACAGTTCACCTCCCAGGGGCAAAATACCCAGTTTAGCACCGGCATTTCCCGGTTCAAAAAAGTAAAAGGTTTTCAGCAGGCCCTGCCACAGGTCAGTAAACTGAGCTTCGAACAGGTATCGGTTGCCCGAAAGTTTTCGCAAACGGGCTAAGCTGTAGTAACGATAGTAGATTTCCCGATGATGTTTTAGTTCATCGGTGTAGTTTCCATTGTCATACACCAAATCCCGCTCTTCGGTCACGATTAAAAACAGCAGGCGATAAATCAGGCGTAGCAATTGGTGGTTCAGTTCATGGGCAGACAGGCTACCATTTTGGTAAGCCACACGCAATGGTTCGTTTTCGGCTTGGTTCAATAATCCGTTTCCCAAGGCTACCAGCGATTCTTTTACCGCCTGGCTCAATCCATCCCGGATACGGTTGCCGGTTTCAATACTGTCCTGATAATATTTTTCTAAAAAGCATTGGTCGGCTTCGGTTTGTGTTCTGGGGAAACGAGTGGCATGCAGCAAGCGATAGAGCAGGGTAAACTCACTGTATTTGTCTTCGTCCAGCATGCGTTTCAAATCAAACTCCACATAGGTGAGTTTAATCAAACGACCGCTGTCGCGAATTAAGCGCAGAAATAATCCATTGCCGGCAATGCCATACACATGTTCAGTTACGTTCAGGTATTCCTGCATGGTGGCATGTGGTGAAAAACGAGAAGTGCCCCCACTGGTTTTTATATCTAAGGTGTTTTTGTCGGGATGGCTGGGTTCAATAAAACCAACGATATGAATTGGGAGCTCGCTTAAATTATCGGCAACATGACTAATGGTGTAGCTCTGGTGATTATCGCCTTGTAAACCTGATTTTGCTTTGGATAAATCAAAGCCAATGGAACTCAGAAACTGCTCCATCCATTTGCGGCTGAGTGTAGTTCCGTAAGGGTCGCTGGCGGGCAGGTTTTGAGCTTTATCGGAGAAATGCTTCCAGTCCAATTTAATGCGGCTCCAGGCATATTCAATTTCGCTGCGCAGGTTGGCGCCGGGTTCAAAACCAAAATCGGTTGCCTTTTGGCCTTGTGCTTCGCCGCTTTCTACTTTATGCAGAATTTCTTCGGAGAGCAGATTGCCTTGTATGTGGATACAACTGTACTTCATTTTTAAGTGAAAAGTTAGAAGTGAAAAGTTAAAAGTTAGAAGATAAAAGTGTGGTGCTTCATCGTTTTCAATTTTTAATTTTTCACTTTAAACTTTTAGTTCTTAGCGTTTTAATACTTGACACCAGCATTGCAATCAATTCCTTGCAATCCTGATTACTTTTTTCGAACGTTTCCTTTTGGATGTAATCAGTATCCTTTAGCAAAAGGAGCCAATATGAGGATTCATTTGCTTCTTTCAATGCTATATTGAGTTTATTGATAAAGTCGGCAGTGCTTTGTCCAAACTCAGCTTCTCTCAATAATGCTCCTACTGCTGTTGCACTTCGCAACAGTTGTTTACTAAGGGTATATTCCCTTTTTTCTGCTTGTAAATTTTGCACGACCCGCACAATACTCACCGCAAACAGGTAACTCTTTTCTCTTAATGGACTGTTTTTCACTTTTATCTTTTAGGTTTTATCTTTTTGGTTTTCACTTTTAGTTTTTCACTTTTATCTTTTCACTTTCATCGTTCCTCCTCCGGCTTAATCAGTAACCCCAACAAGGCTTTGTTTATAAAAAAATTGTCGCGTCCGATTTTTTTCTTTTCAACCAGTTCCAGGTTTTCTAATTTTTCCAAATAACGGATAGCCGTGTTTCGGCTTACCTGCAGGTCGTGCATAATAAACTCTATTTTGGTGTATGGGTATCTGAAAAGGTTATTCAATAAATCCTGTGAGTAAATTTTAGGCGTCTGATTTCTGATGGTCAGTTTGTATTGCTGCATGGATATGCTCATTTGCCTGATGACCTGAATGGTACTTTTTGAAGTTTGAATAACTGCCTCCAATAAAAACAAAACCCAGGGTTCCCAATGGCCGCTTTCACGAACCTGCTGCAGCAACTTATAGTAATCTGCCTTGTGGCGAATAATGTATCGGCTCAGGTATAAAATCGGAAGGGTAAGCAAGTCGTTTTTTATGAGGTAAAGTATATTGATGATCCTTCCGGTGCGTCCATTGCCATCGTAAAATGGATGAATGCTCTCGAACTGATGATGGATGATGGTCATTTTTATCAACGGATCAACATCCGACTGTGCATCATCGTTAATATAGGATTCCAGGTTGTTCATCAGTTTTACAATGGTTTCATAACCCTGTGGTGGCTGATACACGGTTTCGCCGGTAGCCTGATTGAGTAATTTTGTTCCGGGCAGTTTTCTAAACCCTGCCTTATTATGTTCAATTTGCTGCTGTACACCCAAAATAATATTGTTGGTGAGTAACCCTTGTTTTTTGACTAATTCGAAGCCTCTTTTCAAAGCTCTTGAGTAGGCGTGCACTTCCTTAGCGGCGGCTGAAACAAAGGATTGGGTCTGATAGCTGGATTGATAGACATCATCGAAGGTGGAAATAATATTTTCAATAGCTGAGCTTTCTCTTGCTTCCTGCAGGGATAAAGTGTCAATCAAAATATTTTGATTGGGTATAGATGCAGCGATACCTTTCAATTCTGCCAAATAGCGATGTGCCTCAGCAGTTTTTTTCAGCACGGCTTTGGTCTCTAAATCGGTATTCGGAGGCAGTAACGCTATATCACCCATTTTTATATAAGGTTTGGTTGTGTCTGCTAAATATAACCCATATTGTTTGTTTTTTGGGTTACTTTTATTGAAAATAACTCAAAATCCAATTTATAAGGCTGGTAATAGAATGTACACACCCAATACATCCATGGGCAGTACCGGCTCTACCACTTTATATTTATTCCCACTTACTAATTTTTTAAATCGGGTATGGCTTTCTACCAGATGATTGGCTCTTTCCAGGGCCACATCATCGGTTTGTTCACGGAAGGACTTTTCATTCATCACCCAAGTCATTTCTTCACTCAGCCAATAGGCTTTTTCAGCTTCCTCCATGTTTTGGTTGGGCTTCACATCCATTAGAAGATTCATGGCTGTTTCCTTGTCTATGAATTTCTTTTGATTCACTTCACCTTCATATCCCCAGAGCCACATTTCTTCTGCCACTAATTGTTTATTGTTCGGTTGCTCGGCAATTACATTGCGCACCCGCAATTGAAACAACACCGTTTTTTGTTTTACATCTGCTGTACGCAGCACTGAAGCCCTGGCAGCGCTATTGGCCACACCCTGCAAAGCACTGTTGATGATGTGTTGTGCAAGATGTTCGGTAAAAGGATGGTTGCGTCCTACATATTTGTAACCGGTGGGGGTTGGTGATTTGAAGGAGATTTGGATGTCGTTTTTATCCGTTAATAAATCCTTCAATCGTTGTGGGATGTTGGTGGTGTAGATTTTAAAGCCGTTTTTTTTGGCATCCACCTGCACGCCCATAAAAACTAAGGCATCAGTTACAAACTGTTCCACTGCATTTACATTGCCAATGGCATCATCCACCTCACACAAATCGGCTTCAATATCGCTGGCTTTAATGGCGTTTTGGGCAAAGATGCTGCGGGAAGTGGTTTCTCTTTTTTCGGCTTCCTCAAAGGCTTTAGCCACTCGATTTTTTTCGGCTTCAATCTCTTCCGCCTCAAATAAAGAAAGCTGACGGGTTACTTGTTTTACTGTAATAGCCGGTTTCAATAAAATGGCATTGGTTACGGCCTCCATTACCGAAGCACTGTTTTCGGGAAAAGGAACTGAAATGCCGATGGAACGTCTGATTTCTCTTGCCTTACGAAGCAACACTTCCAGCACCACGCCATCAATGGGATTGTTGCTTCCATAAAGCAATGCCACTTCCACCGAATCGGATTGCTGACCAAACCGGTCAATGCGGCCTTCTCTTTGTTCGAGCCTGTTGGGGTTCCAGGGTAAATCATAATGCAGCAAGGCATTAAATCCTTCCTGTAGATTGATGCCTTCGCTCAGGCAATCAGTAGCAATAAGTAAGCGTCTTTCCGATTTGTTCATTCCAACAATCTTCTCCCTGCGGAGTTCATCATCCAGTTCACTGGTAACTACTTCTATGTGCAGGTTTTTATAGTTTTTACCTTTCAGA
This sequence comes from uncultured Terrimonas sp., assembly GCA_964518685.1. GTDB lineage: Bacteria > Bacteroidota > Bacteroidia > Chitinophagales > Chitinophagaceae > Agriterribacter. Next base: position 53,045 of record CAZFGP010000004.1, on the reverse strand, counting down.
TATTCCTTGAAAATTTCGCCCAGATAATTAGCCGTTTGAATGTATCGGCAAAAGATGAGGGGATTGTAACCTTTTTCAATAAAGTTTTTGATTTGATTGAGGGTTTCTTTTGCTTTTTGGTCATGCTCAATGCCAAATAAATCTTTCATTTTTTTTGCGTAATCCAAAAGCCGTTTAGATTCCGCATCTTTAACCACTTCTCCCTTTCCGAGTACAGACAATGGAAGGTTGTCATCCCCTGAAAAATCATTATCCATTACGCTATCGCTTTCCGCAATATCTTCTTGTTCCTTTACATTGTCCGGGTCATCTTCTTCATCGGTAATTTTCTTTTTCTGTGCTTTTTTGGTGAGCATGGAAATACCGGCTGCCGGACTGCTCATTACACCCCGCAGTAATGCCAACGCATCCCAATAACTGTAGCGTTGCTTTCGTCCATTGCCAATATTTTGCGCCACTGTTTCACGGGCATAGGCCAAAACATCATTGAAAACTTCGGCATACGCCTTTCCGATTTCAAAATCCCGGTCAATAGAATTTCGCTCAGGAAACCTGGTTTCTTCATCCAGCCATTTCAATACATCACCTCTGCGCCTTTGGATAAAGTGTTTGGCCATTTCTTTTCTATCCGCTTCACTGGAATTGAGCACATCTATTTTTTCAAACCCGGGTTTCAGCAAACCCAGTAAGGATTGAAACTCCGCTTGTTTTCCACTGTGGGGTGTAGCCGTAAGCAATACCAAATGCTGGCTATCTTTTTGGGCAATGTCGTGCAGTAAATGATACCGTAACTGTTGAGCGTTGTTTGCACCTGCCGGTCTGGCACAAGTATGTGCTTCATCCACCATTATCAATTCAGGGCAATGGTCAATAAATACCTGTCTTTTATTACCCGATTTAATGTAGTCAATAGATATAATCTGGAAGGGGAAAGCCCTGAATATATTCTCATGCGCTCTGATTTGCCTTTCAAGTGAGGAAGCTGTTCCTCCACGTATGATGACTGCCTCCATGCCAAATTTATTTTTCAATTCATCCTGCCACTGGTCGCACAGGTGGGGAAGGCAAACAATGGCAAAACGTTTAATTTCCTTGCGTTCGTAGAGTTCTTTTGCTATCAGCAAGGCTTCAATGGTTTTACCTACACCCACATCATCAGCAATCAACATACGTGTGGTCTCTTGCTTCAGAGCCATAATCAATGGAACCATTTGGTATGACCGTGGACGGAAAGAAAGTTTGCCTAAGCAACGGAATGGCCCGGCAGCATTGCGGAACGAAAGCCGGGCTGCATTGTACAATAGTTTGGCGGAAGTAAAATCGCCTAAATCCTTTTCAGACGGTTTTACAAAATTGTATGTTTGAGGTTTTTCGTCCCTGCCGGCAACCGGAAGAAATATTCCTGTGATTTCTTCATCAGCACCACCCAAAGGTTTTAATAAAAGTAAATCTGCATCCTCAGAAGGCTGTACTACCCAGGGCCGGTTGCGAAGCGTAACTAAACTGCCGGGTTTATAATCGAAATTGGTTGTCATTATTTTTCTTTCACCGGTTTAAAAATATCTGGTCTTTTGGTAATGAATTCATCTAATGAGTCTTTGTAGTACCAGGATAGAATTTGATACCCTGCATTCTTTAGCGCTGTACGTTTTTCTGCATCATCTTTTTTCACATTGGAATTGTCATGTGGCGTTCCATCGCAGAAAACAAATACATTAGGTTTATAATAGAAATCCGGGCGCACATACATTTCATTTACTTTGGGTTGTGCTTCATCAGGAAGTTTGATCCCTTTCTCGTACAAGAATTTTAAAAATTTGTCTTCTGTACTGCTGTTCGGATCTCTGGCTGCCTGCAAAAACTGATACTGCTCATCGTAACTGTTGAAGGTTTTATTAGTCAATACTTCTACTGACGATTCTCTCAGGTTTCTTAAAGCATCCCGTATCAAATTTCGATCAATCTGCTGGTGATAATATTGATTATAGTAGGTCAATAAATCATCATAGGTGGCAGGGAGTACATCCCCCTCTTCTTCCACATCATTTTTGAAGAAACATACTTTATATGCTTCTGTCATAATGGTTTTATACAGCGAAGGATCCACCATGATTTGAGAAAGTACCCCCAGACTTCCTTCTGCAGCTTCGTAAATCAAAATGTTTGGTGCTTCTTCATCCCCCATAATGGTGGCGCCAATTTCATTGGACTCCACCTGGAAGTAATTTTCAATGGCACGTTTAATGGCGAACATTAAGGTAATTACACCATTACTTCCACCGCCAAGTGCAAGTGATTTTATCGGTTGAATGTATAAAGCATTCGCGGTGTCGGAAGTAAATAATTTTACATCTTTGATTTCATCCGCTTCTCCTCTTTCTTCTTTTTGTTTTTTACTTTGCCAATAACCGGTGTTGAGGTTAATGGTAAACCCATATTCCCTTGAAGCCCGCCATTTCAAATTCAGTTTGAAAATCCGACAAGTTGGTAGGTAATGTATATGCAGGAGTTTTTCGCCACCCACACTTACAATGCCTTCGGTGGTGTTTTCAAAACCGCCATCTACTGCAAAATAGGTTTGAATGTCATATCCTTTTTTAGTTCTTTCCTCTTCCTGGCAGGTAATTCTTTGCAGCTCGTATGCTCTTGTTTCAGCCATTTCAATCAATGTAGTATGCACATGCTTGTTGGTATCCAACTGCAAGCGTTCATTGATGATAGGGTCCACTTCATATCCATATTGTTTATCGTAAAGGAAGTAACCCGTTTTAGGGCAAATTTTTCCGTTCTCCAGTTTGAGTTCGGCTTCTGTCAAAATCATTCGGTCAACACGATACTTAGCACCATCGTGATAGATGACATTGCGGGGACCAAATTCATTTAAAGCAATAAATCGAGGTCTGGATATAAATTCACCGCCACCATCTTCGCTTTCCATAAAGGAACGCACCGGAAGGCGAGTGAAATTGTAACCCGGTAAAAATCCTTCGGCTGCTAGGTAGCGATAGGGATAAAACTCAGATTGGTCTTTGTTGGTTTGGTTACCTTTACTTGAATCATTATCCAATAATTCTCTTTGTCTAATTGCTCTGCCAAGATTTTTTAGCGCTTCTTTTTTCTTTTCGTGGTTATCACCATATATTTTATTCTCAATTATTGAGTTCGCTTCCTTTATCTGCATTTGAGCAGATTTGTAAAGCTTTCTCCAACGGTCAAGCGAACGGTCAAATGATTGCTGTAAAGAATCAATATTTTGTTTTATCCAGCCATCGGTAAACCAGGAAGGTTTTCTTTTCGCCAATTCTCTTTTAAAGTAGCTATCTTCAATTACCTTTTTGTAATTGCTGAAAATGAGCACTTTTTCGTCTTCGCTTATTTTTAGCGTGTCAATGATTTCTTGCTTCAACGGAAGACTATCCAATTCGGTTTTTTCTACCAGGTCGCCAAGTGAAGTGTTCAGCACACTCAAGGGTCTTCTGGTTAAAATAGAAGCATTCAAATGGCTGAGCAAGAGTTCCTCGTTAATCAAATCCATTCTTGGGGCAGTAACAGTACCTGCCACCATTTGAGTGGAGTGTTTGAAGTAATGGCGGTCGTGTGCACTGAAATTAGAGCAATACACTAAAACCAAAGCTGCCTGCCCGCTTCGTCCGGCGCGTCCGCTGCGCTGTGCGTAATTGGCCGGGGATGGCGGCACATTGCGCAAATGTACAATTGCGAGGTCAGATATATCAATACCCAATTCCATGGTTGGCGAACAAAACAATGCACCGATTTTTCCTGCTC